>JAJYYG010000084.1 GCA_021801235.1 Actinomycetes bacterium | reverse complement strand
CGGTGGTCACCGTAGCCTTAAAGGCGACCGTGGTCACCACGTGGAAGCAGGACGACCCCGCCACCTGGAACCTCCCGTTCCAGGTGGCGGCGGTGGTCATGGTGCTCGTCGGGGTGGCGGTCCTCGTGCTCGTGCGAGAGGCGCCGTCGTCCCGTTTCGGGGCCGCGGTCGACCGGGGCCAGCGGGCCCGGCCCGCCCGCCAGGAGCTGCGCGACATCCTGGCCGGGCCCAACGCCAAGGTTCTCGTGGCCGGGTCCCTCCTCTTCTGGTCCGGGGTCGGGTCGACGCTCTATGTCGCCATCCTCTTCTTCCAGCGGGTGCTCCACGCCGGCGCCGGCGCACAGACGATCGCCGGGCTGGCCACCGGGATCCCCGTGTTCTTCATCGGCATCGGACTGGGTGTCCCCGTGTCCCGGATCCTCACCAGGCGCCAGCTGGCGATCGGTGCTCCGCTGGTCGGCGCCGTGCTCGCCGGCGTGCAGTACTTCGACACCCACATCTGGCAGGCGGTGGTGCTCAGCTACCTCGGGGCGCCCTTCATCGGGGCGTACCTCATCGCCCTCGCCCCGATGCTGCTCCAACTCCTCCCCCGGTCCGGGGGCCTGGGCGAGCGCCTCGGCATCCTCCTCTCCCCGTTCAACCTGGTCGGCGTGGTGCTGGCCTACATCGCCGCCGCGGTCGTGGACGCGACCGGGAACTACCGGTTGATCTGGCTGTTCCCGGCGGCCACGGGGATCGCACACGCCGTGGTCAACTGCTGGTTGAAGTTCCCGCCCCGACGGTCGTCCGAGCCGGACATGGTCAAGCGCCTCTGGGAGTGGAGCATCGTCCAGGCCGAGTCGCTCTCCGAGACGGGGATCGTCTCCGGGCTCCTGGCCGCTCCGCTCCTGGGCGTGGTGACCAAGGAGGACGCGGACAGCGCCGTGGTGGTCGACCTGGCGCGCACCATCCTGGGGAACCCGTACGAGGACGCGGAGGACGGCGGGGACGCCCCTTCCGCTCCACCGGCCGTGGACGGCGAGCGCACCGACGTGGGGGGCGGCACCACCGGGACCCATCCGGTCGACGAGGGATCCAGGGAGGGCACCGGGGACGGTGCCGCCGGGGTCGGGCCGGTGGCCGACGGTGCCGGGGTCGCGCCGGTGGCCGACGGTGCCGGGGTCGCGCCGGTGGCCGACGAGAGCGGGTCGCCCACACCGGAGGGGTCCGAACGGGCCTGACCGGGCAGGGGACGCACCGCCGTCGCCTCCAGGAAGCCGTGGCGGCTACCGACGGTGATCGCCGCCAGGGTGCCGACCGCGATCCGTCGCGACCCGTCGGTGATGGCGGTGCAGTGGAAGGGGTACCGGCGGGTCTCGCCGCACTCCACCACCCCGATCCCACGCCCGGGGTCGAACTCCCCCACCCGGCCCACCAACGGCACGCGCCTCACCGGCGGGAGTTCCACCACCCCGGTCCATCGACGGCGTCCCACCGGCTGCTCAGTGGACGATCTTCGACAGCGGGAGCTCGATGATGTCGGTGGCGCCCCGGTCCCGCAGCGCCGGGATGAGCACGTTGATCTCCGCCTTGGGGACCACCGCCTCGACGGCGAAGCCGCCACCGCCGTAGAGCTCCGACACGGTCGGTGACCGCATGGCGGGAAGGCGGTCGATGACCCCCTGGAGCCGCTCCGCCACCACGTTGAGCTTCACCAGTACCTTCCCGCGGGCCTCGAGGGTGCCTTCCAGGAGGGTCAGCAGCTGCTCCATCGCGTGCCGCTTCACCGGATCGCCGGCCGCGGCGGGGTTCGCGATCAGCTCGGTGTGCGAGACGAAGAGCGTCTCGACGATCTTGAGCCCGGCGGCCCGGAGCGCCCTCCCGGTCTCCGTGATCTCGACCACGCAGTCGGCGATCTCGGGGACCTTCGCCTCGGTCGCACCGTAGGACAGGCTGACTTCGGCCGGCACCCCGTGCTCGTCGAGGTAGCGCCGGGTGAGCTCCGGGTACTCCGTGGCGACGCGGACAGCGCCGTCGAGGCCGGTGCCCGACGAGGCCAGGTCCGATACCGACGTCACCGGGGACCCGACCGGGACGGCCAGGACCACGCGTACCGGGTTCGCCGTGGCTTTCGAGTACCGCAGGACACCGAGGGAGACGACATCGCTCCCCCGCTCCTCCACCCAGTCGCGTCCGGTGATCCCCACGTCGAACATCCCCCCGGCCACGTAGAGCGGGATCTCCTGGGGGCGGAGGATGCGGACGTCGTCCACCCGCGGATCGTCGATCGACGCCCGGTAGTCGACCTCGGACGAGCGGCTCACCGACAGGTCCGCGGCGGCGAAGAGCTCGAGGGTCGCCTTCTCGAGCGATCCCTTGGGAAGGACGATCCGGAGCACCTCAGCCCTCCCCGGACGCGATCGCCGTGAGCAGCCGGACCATGCCGACCGCGGTCGTCACCGCCTCGCGTCCCTTGTTGGTGGCGTCCCCCTCCGAGCGGGCGAGTGCCTGCTCGACCGTCTCGGTGGTCAGGACCCCGAAGACGACCGGGACCCCGGTGTCGAGCTGGACACGCTGGAGGCCGGCTGCGCACTGGCCGGCGACGAAGTCGTAGTGCCCGGTGTCACCGCGGATCACCGCCCCCAGGCACACCACCGCGTCGACCGTACCGCTCCGCACCAGGGCCGACGCCACCAGGGGGAGCTCGAACGCACCGGGGGCCCAGGCGACGGTCACCGAGCCGGGACCACCGTCCGCGGCGTCGACGGCATCCAGGGCACCGGTCAGCAGGCGGTAGGTGATGCCCCCGTTGAACTCGGCACAGGCGATCCCGAGACGGACCGGACGGACCCCCGTGCCGGGCGGCGGGGCGCCGTCGACCGACCGGTGCACCCGGGCGGCGGCGGACTCCTTGGCCCCCGGAGGCAGGAGGGTGGCGTCAGAGGACGTCATCGAGACCCTCCAGCAGATGGCCCATCCGTTCCCGCTTGGTCCGCAGGTACTCGATGTTCTCCGGGTTGGCGAACGGGGGGATGCTCACCCGTTCGACGATGTCGAGGCCGAATCCCTCGAGGCCGCCGTACTTGGTCGGGTTGTTCGTCATCAGG
>JAJYYG010000072.1 GCA_021801235.1 Actinomycetes bacterium | reverse complement strand
GTCGGCCGCCATCGCCCGATGGGCTGCGACGATCGAGGCGAGGTACGAAGGCATGGCGACAAGAGACTACCGGGGGACGTCGGGTCGGGAGGCGACGGTGGTGCTGTGCCGTCCGGCACCAGGGTGCTGTGCCGTCCGGCACCAGGGTGTCATGCTGTCCGGCATGAGCACCAAGGCCGAGACGCTCGTGGTCGTGGTCGAGGACGACCACCACATCTCCGATCTGGTCGCGCTCTACCTGCGCCGGGACGGCTTCCGGGTCCTGCAGGCCGACGACGGCGAGTCCGGCCTCGCGCTGATCCTCCGGGAGCGACCGAGGATGGTCGTCCTCGACATCGGCCTCCCCGGCGAGGCCGACGGGTTCGAGCTCTGCCGTCGGATCCGGGCCGACCCCCAGGTGGCGGGAACCGCCCTCCTCCTGTTGAGCGCGCGCGACGACGAGCTGGACCGGGTGCTCGGCCTCGAACTGGGTGCCGACGACTACGTCACCAAGCCGTTCTCCGCCAGGGAGCTGGTGGCCCGGGTGCACGCCATCCTCCGCCGGTCCGCCCCGGCGGTGCCGCCCGAGCCCCCTGCCGTGATCGAGGTGGGCCCCGTCGAGATCCACCTCGATCGCCGCGAGGTGCGCCGGGCGGGCGAGCCCGTGGCCTTCACCGCCCGCGAGTTCGACCTGCTCGCCCACCTCGCCACCCACCCGGGCCTCGCCCTCTCGCGCCGCCAGCTCCTCGACGCGGTGTGGGGTGGCGACTGGTACGGCGACGAGCGCACCGTCGACGTCCATGTGCGCCAGCTCCGCAAGAAGCTCGGTGACGACCTCCCGCTGGCCACGGTCTGGGGCGTCGGGTACCGGTTGGGATGAGACGCCGCCTGACCGTGGCGATGCTGCTCCTCGTGGCGGCCACCCTGGTGGTCACCGGGATCGGGAGCTTCTACTTCGTCCGCAGGGCCGCGGTGACCACAGCCCAGACGGAGCTGGCCGGTCAGGGGAGGGCGATCGAACGGACGGCGGCGGAGAGCGGGGCGAAGCTCGCCTCTCGAGCGGGACGGGAGCTCGAGGTGATCCGGGCCACCGGAGATTTCAGCGCCGTGCGCGTCCTCCGGCTCCAGCCCGACGGCTCGCTGGTCGGCAACCTTCCTCCCGGGCTCGACCCCCAGGACCTGCACATCCGGGCGCTACAGGCCGGGGAACAGGTGGTCGGGCACGTGTCCGGCCTGGAGGTGTTCACCGCGGTCCCGATCCCCGGCACGACCGCCACCGGCGCACAGCCGATCCTCGTCATCACCCGCCGGGTCCACAATCCGGCGGACGGGCTCGTGTACTTCGGGGTGATCGGTGCCGTCGCCCTCGTACTGGCGGGTCTGGTGGCCCTGGCACTCGCCCGCCGGTTCACGCGGCCGCTGGTGGACGCGGTGGACACCACCGGGCGGATCGCCCGGGGTGATCTCGACGCCAGGGTGACGCCCCATGCCGGCGACGACGACGAGTTCACCCGGCTGGCCACCTCGATCAACACCATGGCCTCCGCCCTGGCGAGGGCACGGGATCAGGAGCGCCAGTTCCTCCTCTCGGTCTCCCACGAGCTCCGGACCCCCCTGACGTCGATCCGGGGCTACGCCGAGGCGATCACCGACGGTGCCGCCGACGACCCCGTCGCCGCCGCCGCCGTCATCGAGACCGAGGCCGGCCGGCTCGAGCGACTGGTCCGGGACCTGCTCGACCTCGCCCGCCTCGATGCCGACCGCTTCACCCTTTCGCTCGCACCCGTCGACTGCGACCGCGTCGCCCGGGCGGTCGCCGGAGGCTTCCGCCCCGGAGCCGGCCGGCTCGAGATCGACTTGGTCGTCGTCCCGGCCGAACCCTCGCCGCTGTGGGTCCAGGCCGACGCCGACCGCCTCGCCCAGATCGTCGCCAACCTGGTCGAGAACGCCTCCACCTTCGCCACCGGGCAGGTGGTCGTCGGCACCACCCTGGCGGCCGGCCGGCCGGTCCTCTGGGTGGCGGACGACGGACCGGGCATCCCGGCCTCGGACCTGAGCAGGGTGTTCGAGCGCCACTACACCTCCGACCGGGCCGACGGCCGGCACACCGGCTCGGGTCTGGGGCTCGCCATCGTCGCCGAGCTGGCAGCGGCGATGGGCGCATCGGTCCGGGCGGAGTCACCCGTGGTCGACGGCCACGGCACGCGCATGGTGGTCCTCTTCCCGGCTCAGCCGCCGGACGGGGGGGAGCGTCAGCCGCCGAACGGAAGGGAACGGGCTTCGGCCGGCATCTGACGGGCAGCGGAACCCGCTCCCCAGCGCACCACCACCGCCTCGGGAGGCTCCACGCGGCGGTGGACCAGCGCCAGCGCCAGTGCCGGCCGGGAGCCCTGCGGGGGGGCGACCGACGTCAGGTGGCCGAGCTCGTGTGCGCCGTCCCGAGTCCACACCTCGGCGCCGGCGGGAGGCGGGTCTCCCCTGCCGTCGAGCACGATGCCGCGCAGCACCCGGGCCACGCGCGAGCCCCGGGCGTCGAGCCGGGCCACCAGCTCCTGGCCGGTGTAGCACCCTTTGGTGAACGACACGGTGCGGTCCACCAGCCCGAGCTCGGCGGCGATGGTGTCGGGGGTGACCTCCCGCCCGTTGACCGGGACGCCGGCCTCGATCCTGGCGGCCTCCCACGCCTCTCGGTCGCACCGGGTGACCTCTGCCGCGATCCACGACGCCACCGGGTCGCCACCGGGGGGGGTGGGTCCGAGCAGATCGAACCCCGTCCAACCAGGCCAGGACACCGGAAGGAGCAACGGCCGGTCCCCCGGCTCCCCAGGTGACGCCGGCTCCCCGGGTGACGCCGCCTCCCCGGGTGACGCCGCCTCCCCGGGTGACGCCGCCGCGGTCAGCATGCCCGCCCCGGCGACAGGACCCCGCACGGCGACGCAGCTCCACGGGAGGCTGGCGATGTCCACCTGCACGCGGAGCCGGAAGCGGGTCAACCGTTCCACCACCGCCTCCCCGTGCCCTGCGTCGACATCGACGAGGAAGGACTCCGGACCCCGCCGCGTCACCCGGACCAGCGCGTCCACCTTCCCCCGGGGGCTCAGCAACAGCGCGTCCGCCGTCCCGCCCGCCACCAGCGCCTCGACGTCCTGGCTGCACTGCCCCTGGAGGTACGTCGCCGCGTCCTTCCCCGTGACCGCCAGCACGTCCCGTCCGACCGGGTGGACCGCCGCGGACCGCCGCAGCTCCTCGTACCCGCTCACCCGCCGGTCAGCTCCCGCGCCGCCGCCACCGCGGACAGCAGCGCCGCCGCCTTGTGCCGGCACTCCTCGTGCTCGGCCCGGGGATCGCTGTCGGCGACGATCCCCGCCCCCGCCTGCACCGAGGCACGCCCGTCCGGACCCACCGTCATCGTACGGATGGCGATGGCGGTGTCGATGTTGCCGGAGAAGTCCAGGTACCCCACCACCCCCCCGTAGACGCCGCGCTTGGTCGGCTCGAGGTCGTCGATGATCTGCATGGCCCGCACCTTCGGTGCCCCGGACAGCGTCCCGGCGGGGAGCGTCGCCCGGAGCACGTCGACCGGTCCCATCCCCTCGGCCAGGGAGCCGGAGACCTGCGAGGTGAGGTGCATGATGTGGCTGTAACGCTCCACCACCATCATCTCCTCGACCCGCTCGGTCCCGAACGCCACCACCCGCCCGACGTCGTTGCGGGCGAGGTCGACCAGCATCACGTGCTCGGCCACCTCCTTGGGATCCTCGGCGAGCTCCGCCTGGAGCCGACGGTCGTCCTCGGGTGTCCGTCCCCGCGGGCGCGACCCCGCGATCGGCCGGGAGGTCACCACCCCGTCCCGGAGCCGCACCATCGGCTCGGGCGAGGCCCCGACCACTGTCACCTGCGGGAACCGGAGGAAGTACAGGTACGGGCTCGGGTTGACCAGGCGGAGGACGCGATAGACATCGAACGGGTCCGCCCCCAGTTCGGGGAGGTCGAACCGCTGGGAGAGGACCACCTGGAAGACATCCCCGGCCGTCACGTGCTCCTTGGCGACCGCCACCGCGTCTCGGTAGTGGGCCGGGGACATGGTGGCGACCACGTCCTCCGGTGCCCCCCGCCGGACCGGGACCGGACGCGGTGCCTCGTCGAGCGGTCGGGAGCAGTCCGCCGCGAGCCCGTCGAGTCGCTGCTGCGCCTCGCCGTAGGCCCGCTCGACCTCCCCGGCGTCCCAGGCCGGATCGACCACGACGTTCTCGATCAGCACCACCCGCTGGCGCCAGTGGTCGAACGCGGCCAGCTGGCCGATGACCGCCAGGATCGCGTCGGGGTACCCGAGGTCGTCGGCCGGAGTGCACGGCAGGTGCTCGACCTCGCGGACCACGTCGTAGCCCAGGTAGCCCACCAGCCCCGCGTGCAGCGGGGGGAGGTCGGGGAGCTCCGGCGAGTCGAGGGACTCGAGGATGGCCTCCAGGGCGGCCAGCACCCCGCCGTCCCCGGTGACCCGGCCGCCGGTGACCCCGTCGAGATCGAACGGGCCCTCCGTGCCGACGGCGCGCCCGACCGCCGCGATGGTGCACAGGGGGTTCCTCCCGACGAAGGAGTACCGACCCCACCGTTCCCCTCCTTCGACCGACTCGAGGAGGAATCCCACGGTGCCGTCCGTGCCCACGAGGCGGAGGAACGCCCCCACCGGGGTGAGCGTGTCGGCGGTGAGCTCCCGCCACACCGGGACGACTCGGTGGCGACCCGCCAGAGTGCGGAACCCCTGCAGGTCCGAGGCGGACGGTGCCGACGTCACGGATCGACGAGCGGTCGGTCCGGCGACCCGAACGACCGGTAGAAACAGGTGCGGTTCCCCGTGTGACAGGCGCCGCGCCCCTCCTGGTCGACCCCGACCAGGAGGGCGTCGCCGTCGCAGTCGTAGCGGAGCCAGCGCACGTACTGGCGATCGCCCGACGTCTCCCCCTTGCACCAGAGCTCCTGGCGGCTCCGGCTCCAGAACCAGGTCCGGCCGGTCTCCAGCGTCCGGCGAAGGGAGGTCTCGTTCATCCAGGCCATCATCAGCACGGAGCGGTCGGAGACGTCCTGGACGATCGCCGGGACCAGGCCGTCCGAGTTGTAGACGACCGCGGCCAGCGCGTCCTCGTCGACGGGGAGCGGCGTGGCGCTCGGGGGGTGGTTCTCGGTGGTGTGCACGACTGCTCTCCGGTCCTTCCGATGGTTGGTGTTCGTCTGCGTGATCGTGCCGTGGCGGCGGCGGCCGGACCGTGCGCGGCACGCGACGGTCCGGGAGCCCGGTCCCGGACCGCCCGCCGGTCCGGCGTCAGAGGTAGAGGCCGGTGCCGCCGTCGATACGGGTGGCTGCCACCGCGTGGATGTCCCGTTCCCTCAGGATCACGTACTCGTCGCCCTGGACCTCGACCTCGAACCGGTCCTCCGGATTGAACAGCACGGTGTCCCCCGCCTTCACCATCCGCACGTGCGGGCCCACCGCCACCGCCTCCGCCCAGGCCAGGCGCCGCGACACCTGAGCGGTGGCCGGGATGAGGATGCCGGCACGCGAGCGCCGCTCGCCCTCCGCCTGGCCCACCTGCACGAGCACGCGGTCCGCCAGGACGGTGATCGGCAGCGGGCGGTCCGGTCCCCCTCCGGCGGCGCCCGACTTGTCCGACTGAGCGGGAGTGGCGGCGGGCTTCACGGGGGCAACGGTAGGCACACCCCCAGGCTACCAACGCCGGGTGCTCCGGCCGTCAGGCGGGGCGGACGGCCACCCCCGCCCGGGCCAGGTGCTCCTTCGCCTCGGCCACGGTGAACTCCCCGAGATGGAAGATCGACGCCGCGAGGACCGCGTCCGCCGCACCGTCGACCGCCCCCGCCACCAGGTGGTCGAGCTCGCCGACGCCACCCGACGCGATCAGTGGCACCGGGCAGCGGTCGGAGACCGACCGGGTCAGGGCGAGGTCGAAGCCGTCGCGGGTGCCGTCGCGGTCCATCGACGTCAGCAGGATCTCCCCCGCCCCGAGCGCCACGCACTGTTCGGCCCAGGCGACGGCGTCGAGCCCGGTGGGCTCCCTGCCTCCGTGGGTGAACACCTCCCAGCCGCCCGCCTCCCCCGCTCCCGCCCGGCGCCTGGCGTCCACCGCCACCACCACGCACTGGGAGCCGAACTCGTCCGCCATCTCCGCGATCAGCCCGGGCCGGTCCACCGCCGCCGTGTTGACCCCGACCTTGTCCGCTCCGGCCCGGAGGAGACGCCGGGCATCCTCCACCGAGCGGACGCCTCCCCCCACGGTGAACGGGATGAACACCACCTCCGCCGTGCGGGAGACCACCTCGACCATGGTCGAGCGGTGGTCCGACGAAGCGGTGATGTCCAAGAACACCAGTTCGTCGGCTCCCTGCGCGTCGTAGCGCGCCGCCAGCTCGACGGGGTCTCCGGCGTCGAACAGGTCGGTGAACCGCACCCCTTTCACCACCCGGCCGGCGTCGACGTCGAGGCAGGGGATCACACGGACGGTGCGCATGCGGCCACCCCCTCCGCCACCGTGAGCCGACCGTCGACGAGCGCTCGGCCGGTGATGACGCCGGCCAGCCGCCTGGTCTCGCCCCCGCTCTCCTCCGCCAACCGCGCGAGGGCGACGATGTCCGCGGCCGACCCGACCCCCCCCGAGGCCACGACCGGGTGGCCGCACTCCCGCAGGACCGCGGCCAGGCCCCTCACGTCCGGTCCCTCCAGCGTCCCGTCGCGCTCGATGGCGGTGACGACCACCGCGGCCAGGTCGACACCGGCCAGCGACCCGAGGAGCTCGCCGACCGTGCGTCCGCTCCCCTGCTCCCAGCCGTGGACGGCCACCTCGGCCCGGCCGTCGGCGGCGAGCCGGTAGTCGAGCCCCACCGCCACCCGGCCGGGGTGGCGGTCCGCCGCCCGCAGCACCAGTCCTGGGTCCTCGTGGACGACCGTCCCGAGGACCACCCGGGAGACCCCCATCGAGAGCAGGCCATCGACGTCCGCCTCGCTCCGCACCCCGCCGCCCACCTCCACCGGGACGTCGACCGCACGGGCGATGGCGATCACCGTGTCCCGGTTGACGGGCCGCCCCGTCCGGGCGGCATCGAGGTCGACCAGGTGCAGCCAGGGGGCGCCCGCGTCGACGAACTCCCGGGCCAGGGCCAGGGGATCGCCGTAGCCGGTCTCGCGGGAGAAGTCCCCCTGGACGAGGCGGACCGCCGCACCGCCCCGGATGTCGATGGCCGGGTACAGGTCCATCACCGGCCCCGCCCGTCCCCGCCTGTCCGGCTGGTCACCGCTCCGACGAAGTTTCGGAGGATCTGCAGACCGACCGCGCCGGACTTCTCAGGATGGAACTGGGTGCCCCAGAGCGGACCCCGCTCGGCAGAGGCCACCACCGTGCCCCCGTAGTCGCAGGTCGTCGAGGTGTCCGCCGTGACCTCGGGGGCATAGGAGTGGACGAAGTAGACCCAGGCGGGATCCGGCACGCCGTCGAGGAGACCCGCGCCAGGCCGCCCGGCCGCGTCGGGGCGGGGGTGGGGCCGGAGCACGTTCCACTGCATCTGGGGGTGCTTCACCCCGGGAGGGAGGCCGCGCACCCGGCCGGGCAGGATCCCGAGCCCGTCGACACCGGGATCCTCGTCGGACCCCTCGTACAGGAGTTGCAGGCCGACGCAGATCCCGAGGAACGGGATGCCCCGGTCGACCGCGTCCCGGACAACCCTGTCGAGCCCACTGTCGGACAGCGCCGTCGCACAGCGGCCGAACGCGCCGACCCCGGGGAGCACGACCCCGTCGGCGCCGGCCGCCTGGACCGGATCGGACACCAGCGTCGCGTCGCCTCCCACGTGTTGCAGCGCCTTCTCCGCCGAGCGCAGGTTCCCGATGCCGTAGTCGAGGACGGCGATCACGGAACGGTGGGCCCGCCGACGGGAACGGGACGGCGGTTCACAGGACGCCCTTGGTGGAGGGGACCCCGGCACCCTCGCGCCGCACCGCGTCCCTCAGCGCCCGCGCCACCCCCTTGAAGGAGGCTTCGAGGATGTGGTGGGTGTTCTTCCCGGCACCGAGGCGGACGTGCAGGGTGATCCCGGCCGACGTGACGAAGGCCCGCCAGAACTCCTCCGCCAGCTGCGGATCGAAGGGCGGCGTGCCGAGAGGCGCCGTCTCGGGGGGGAACTCGATCCCGTAGGCCAGGAAGGGTCGGCCCGAGAGGTCGAGGGCGACCTCCACCAGCGCCTCGTCGAGCGGGAGGGAGATCGAACCGAACCGGCGGATGCCTTCCTTCGCCCCCAACGCCTCGGCCATCGCCCCGCCGAGGGCGATCCCCACGTCCTCGACGGTGTGGTGGGCGTCCACCTCGAGATCGCCGACGGCGCCCACGTCGAGGCCGAAGCCACCGTGACGGCCGAGCTGGGTGACCATGTGGTCGAAGAACGGGAGCCCGGTGGCGACCGCCACCGGGCCGTCGCCGTCGAGGTCCAGCCACACGGTGATGGCGGTCTCCTTCGTCGCCCGGGTGACCGATCCGGTGCGGCGCCGGCCGGCCGCGGACGCGGGGTGGTCGCCCGGGGCGCCGGCCGGTGGTGCGGGAGGGTGGCTCGTCATCGCAGGACCTCGCTCAGCGCTTCGAGGAAGCGGTCGTTCTCACCCGGGAGCCCGACGGTGACCCGGAGGCAGCCAGTGAGTCCCGGCCACGTCGAGCAGTCTCGCACGAGCACCGAGCGGGCGACGAGACCGGACCACACGGCACCGGCGTCCCGGGCCACGGGACGGAACAGGAGGAAGTTCGCCTCCGACGGCCAGGTCTCCACGGGAAGCCCGGCCAGGGCCGAGGCGATCCGGCCCCGCTCCTCGGTCAGCACCGAGATCCGCCGCTCCATCTGGTCGCCGAACCGGAGCGCGAGCCGGCCGGCCAGTTGCTTGACCGCGTCGAGGTGGTAGGGAAGGGCCACCAGCTCGCAGGCGGCCACCACCTCGGGCGACGCCACCAGGTACCCCAGCCGGACCCCCGCCATCGACCACGTCTTCGAGAAGGTCCGGACCACGACGACCCGGTCGGTGGACGCGGCCCCACTGCGCACCAGGTCCAGGGCCGTCGAACGGGCGAACTGGCCGTACGCCTCGTCCACGACCACCAGCCCGGGGGCGAGGGCGAGGACCGCATCGACCGTGGCGGGAGGCTCCGCCATGCCGGTCGGGTTGTTCGGCGAGCACAGGAACGTGAGGACCGGCTTGGCCTCGCCGAGGACCCGCGACACCTCGCCCAGGTCGAGCCGGAAGTCGTCGGTCCTCCGACCGGCCGCCACCGCGGTCCCGGTGGTCCGGGCGATCTGCCCGTGCATGGTGTAGGTCGGCTCGAACAGCGCGGCGGAGCGACCGGGACCCCCGTAGGCGAGCAGGAGGCACTGGAGCACCTCGTTGGACCCGTTGGCACAGAAGACCTGGGACGGCGCGACCTGGTGCGCCTCGGCCAGCGCCGACCGGAGCCGGCCGGCCTGGCGGTCGGGGTAGCGGTTGAAGTCGACATCGGCCAGCTCGGCCTGGAACTCGCGCAGCCAGCCTTCCGGTGGAGGGAACGGGGACTCGTTGGTGTTGAGCCGGACGCTGACGTCGACCTGCGGGGAGTGGTAGCCGGTGAGCGCCACCAGGTCGTCGCGCACCGCCGGCAGAGGACGGGGCCCGCCGTCGTCGGACCGAGCCGACCCGGACGCGTCCGTCAACCCGGCCATCGTCGGCGCACCGATTCGGCGTGGGCCGGGAGCCCCTCCGTCTCCGCCAGGGTCACGACGGCGGGGCCCAGTCCGGCGAGCGCTTCGGGGCTCACGGTGACCGCGTGCAGATGCCGCCGGAAGTCGTCCACCCGGAGCGGCCCGGCGAACCGGGCGGTCCGGTTGGTGGGAAGGACATGGTTGGGCCCGGCCACGTAGTCCCCCACGCTGGCGGGGGACCAGGGTCCCACGAAGACCGCTCCGGCCGCGTCGACCAGGGCGACCAGCTCCGCCGCGTCGCCGGCGAGGATCTCGAGATGCTCGGGGGCGACGAGGTTCGAGATCGCGAACGCCTGCTCCGGACCCTCCACCACGACGCTGTAGCCCCCCGAGGCGAGGGTCGCCTCGAGATCGGCCCGTCGGGGAGACGACGCCACGATCCGCTCCACCTCCCGGTCGACCTCGTCCGCCAGCGGCTCCGACCAGGTGATGAGCCACGCGAGGCCGTCCGGACCGTGCTCGGCCTGCACGACCAGGTCGATGGCGGCCAGCTCGGGAGGGGTCGCCGCGTCGGCCACCACGACCACCTCCGAGGGTCCGGCGAAAGCGGAGGCGACGCCGACCACCCCGGAGACCTGCCGCTTTGCCTCCGCCACGAACCGGTTGCCGGGGCCGACGATGACGTCGACCGCTTCGATCGACTCCGTGCCGTAGGCCATCGCCGCCACGGCCTGGGCGCCACCCACGCGGTACACCTCGTCCACCCCTGCAAGGGCGGCCGCCGCCAACGAGGCGTCGTCCACCGCCCCGTCGGGTCCCGGGGGGACGCAGAGCACGACCTGGTCCACGCCCGCCACCCGGGCGGCAACCGCGCACATCAGCACGGTCGACGGGTAACGGGCCCGGCCGCCGGGTGCGTAGCAGCCGGCGCGCCGGACCGGCCGGACGAGGTGCTCGACCCGGATCCCGTCCGACTCCAGCGGTTCGACCGTGCCGGCGCACTCGTGGGCGTGGTAGGCGGCGATGCGGTCCCGGGCCACGGTCAGCGCCTCCCGCAGGTCCTCGGGGATGCGGGCCAGTGCCGCCTGCACCTCTTCGGGAGGGACCCGCAGCGCCGAGAGGGCGACGCCGTCGAACCGCGAGGTGAGCTCCCGCAGGGCGTCGTCGCCCCCGGCCCGGACCTCCTCGATGATGGACGCGACGATCCCCGACGATCTGCGCTGCTCGTCGGGAGGCCGGGGCAGGGCGGTCCGGAGCGCGTTCCGGTCCCCGTCGAACCCGCGGAAGTCGAGACGCTGTAGCACCATGGTGAGGGAATGCTACCTGCGGCGTTCCGGGGGACCGGCCGGGGGTGCCCACCCCGCTCCGGGTCCCACGGACGCGCCCCGCCGCTCGGGGTGCCGGACCGGTCCCGGCACGGAGAGGGGCCCGGGAGCGCGAAGATCGGTCGATGGCACCCAGCACGGCCGAACTGTCCTCGCTCGCCACGGCGCTCGAGGAGATCACCCGCAGGGTCACCGCCCACGCCGAGGCGGCCGACGGTGCCGACGACGACGAGACGGCGACCGAGCTCTTCGCCATCGAGCGGTCCCTGGCCGGTGCCACCCGCCGGCTCTCCCGGCTGACCAGCGCCATCAACCGCCGCTGAGCAGCCGGAACGCGGCTCCGGCGGCCGGACTCGTCAGCGCCCGGACGCGGCAAAGGCGCCCCGAAGGGCGCCTTTGCGCGAGCGGGCCGGGCGGCGGATCCCGGGCACCGCTCCACGGAACCAGGTGGCGGGAACCGGTTCCGAGTACCCCCTACAACACCACCCCGGAGCGCTTTGTTCCAGTCACCCCGGAGATTTTTCCCGACGGCCACCCCGTACCGCTGCCGGGGAGGGCGGCGGGACGGCAGCCGAGGGGCAAAGGTCGGCGAGCCCACACGTCCCGCATCTCGGGCGCTGCGCCGCACAGGTCCTCCGCCCGTGCAGGATCAACCGGAGGCTGAAGGCACCGTGCTCCCGTTCGGGGACGAGGCCCACCAGGTCCCGCTCGACCGCGACCGGGTCCGTCGCCGATGTGAGCCCGAGCCGCCGGGCGATCCGACCCACGTGGGTGTCGACCGGCAGCCCCGGGAGCCCGAAGGCCACGCTCCGGACCACGTTCGCCGTCTTGCGGCCGACCCCGGGCAGGGTCACCAGGTCCTCCCTCCGGCGGGGCACCCCGCCGCCGAACCGGGCCGACACCCCCTGCGCCATGCCGATCAGGTTCCGGGCCTTCACCCGGTAGAACCCCGTGGCGTGGACGATCCGTTCCACCTCGGACGGATCGGCCGCCGCGAGCGCGTCGGCGTCGGGATAGCGGGCGAACAGCACCGGGGTGACAGAGTTCACCCTGGCGTCGGTGCACTGGGCCGACAGGATGGTCGCCGCCAGGAGTTGGAACGCCCCCCGGTGCTCGAGAGCGCACAGCTCCTCGGCGGTGCCGGGGAACTCCTCCCCCAGCCTCCGCGCCACCTCCCGCGCCCGGCCGGCGGGGGTACGGGGACGGGCCACGCAGCGGACACTACCGGTAGCGTCGGCCGGGTGAGCGAGCCCAGCGTCTCCGTCCACACCACCGTCGACCCGGCCGTCCGCCGCTCGATCGGTGACCTGCTCCGTGCCGCCCGGGACGCGGACGGCGGACCGCCGCTCGGAGACCACAAGCGCCGCGGCCTCGAAGCCGCCGTCGCCGGCGGCGTCCCGACGGCGGGAGCACCACCGGGCGACGGGTCCCCGCCCGGCCGCCTGGCTGCGATCGTGGCGTCGGTGCCGGGTGTCCCCGGGGCCGTCGGGTACGCCCAGGTGGGTCCGCCCGGCACCGACGGCGTGTGGGGGATCGAGCTGGTGGTGCATCCGGACCACCGCGACCCCGACGAACGGGTCGCCGACATGCTCCTCGGGGCGGCGGTCGCCTGGTCCCGAGCCCATCCGACCGACAGCACGGCGTCCGGGACGACCGACAGCACGGCGTCCGGGACGACCGACAGCACGGCGTCCGGGACGACCGACAGCACGGCGTCCGGGACGACCGACAGCACGGCGTCCGGGACGACCGACAGCACGGCGTCCGGGACGACCGCCGCCCGCTACTGGGCGCTCCATGGCGGTCCGGAGCACGACAGGCTCGCCCTCGCCCACGGGTTCCACCTCGAACGCGAGCTCCTCCAGCTGCGTGTCCCGCTTCCGCTGGTGGACGCCGGTCCGGCGCTCGCAACCCGCGCCTTCGTTCCGGGCACCGACGAGGAGGCGTGGCTGCGGACCAACAACCGGGCCTTCGCCGGGCACCCCGAGCAGGGGGGGTGGGGCCTCGGCACCATCCTCGACCGGGAACGGGAGCCGTGGTTCGATCCCGAGGGCTTCCGGGTCTACGAGGTCGACGGCCGCATCGTCGGATCGTGCTGGACCAAGCTCCACGCCGGTACCTCTCCCCTGATGGGGGAGATCTACGTGATCTCGGTGGATCCGGAGCTCCACGGGCGACACCTGGGACGCGGCCTCGCCGTCGCCGGACTGTCCTGGCTGACGGATGCGGGGGCCCGCACCGGCATGCTCTACGTGGACGGCGCGAACCTGGCCGCGGTCGGTCTCTACCGCTCGCTGGGTTTCACCGTGCACCATGCCGACCGGGCGTACGCCCTGGTCGGCGCGCCCGCGGCGGTGTCCTGAGCGCCGGTCACCCGACCTCGGGGCACGGTCCCGGGCTACCCGGTGCCCACCAGGTGCCCGATGGTGAAGGTCACCCCAGCCGCCATCCCCGAGATGAGGAGCTGCCGGCTCGCAGACCACAGCCACGACCGTCCGGTGAACACGGCGAGCGCCGAACCCACGCCGAACGCGCTCACCGCACCCAGTCCGACCGACCACCACATCGCCCGATCGCCGTGCGCGAAGAACCACGGGACGAGCGGGATCAGCGCGCCGATCGCGAACATCACGAACGAGGACACCGCTGACTGGACCGGGTTCCCCGTCTCCTCGGGGTCGATCCCCAGCTCCTCGCGGGCGTGGACCTCCAGGGCGACCTTCGGGTCCCGCATCATCGCGGTGGAGAGCTCCTCGGCCAGAGCGGTGTCCAGACCGCGTTGCTCGTAGAGAGCGACCAGCTCGCGCCGCTCGTCCTCGGGCTCGTGGCGGATCGCGTCCCGCTCCACCGTCAGCTCGCGCTCGATCAGCTCGGACTGCGCCCGCATCGAGACGTACTCGCCCGCCGCCATCGAGAAGGCGCCCCCGACCAGGCCGGCCAGCCCGGCCAGTCGCACGGCGCCGGCCGGCGCGCTGGCGCCGGCCATGCCGAGGATCAGCGCCACGTTCGACACCAGGCCGTCACTGATCCCGAAGACGGCGGCCCGAGGGCCCCCTCCCTGGAGGTTCCGGTGATTGTGCCCTCGATCCACGGGGGTCACAGTAGCGAGACCCGGCCGTGAGGCGTCACTGAACTTGGCAGGTAGGCACGCCTCCGGAACCGGCACGCCCCGGACCACCGTGACCCACGCTGGTGGTCGCCTGCCCGGCTCCTCTACACTCCCGGCCATGGCAACCACCGTCCACGGCATCGATGCGTTCTCCGACCTCGTCGGCCAGCACCTCGGCCACAGTGACTGGCATCTGGTCGACCAGGCACAGGTCGACCTCTTCGCCGATGCCACCGGCGACCACCAGTGGATCCACGTCGACCCCGATCGGGCGAAGTCGGGTCCGTTCGGTGGGACCATCGCCCACGGCTACCTGACCCTCTCGCTGGCCCCGGTCCTCCTGGGCGAGGTGCTGCACGTCGACGGGATCTCGCTCGGGGTCAACTACGGCTGCAACAAGGTCCGCTTCCCCTCGCCGGTTCCCGTCGGGAGCAGGCTGCGACTCGGGGCGACCCTCGTCTCCGTCGAGGAGGTGGCGGGGGGGGTGCAGGTCGTCTTGGACCTGGTCCTCGAGACCGAGGGGTCGTCGAAGCCGAGCTGTGTCGCCCAGGTCGTGTACCGCTACTACGCCTGAGCGCCGGATCCGAGCGCCGGCGACGGGACGGATCTGAGCGCCGGCGACGGGACGGGCCGCTCTTGCCCACCTCCCCGCTCGCACGATTCGAGCAATCACTCCTAGAATCGTCGTCGTGGAGATGCGCGTCGAGGAGCTGTCGAGCCGGGCCGGGGTGTCGGTGGACACCATCCGCTACTACCAGACCAAGGGCCTGCTCGACCCGCCCCGGCGCGAAGGGAGGGTCGCCTGGTACGGCGACGACCACCTCCGGCGCATCCGGCGCATCCGGGCGCTCCGGTCCCGTGGGTTCACGCTGGCCACCATCGTCCGGTTGCTCGAAGGCGAGCTGGACGGCGAGGACGCGGCGCTGGTGGAGGAGCTCAGCCGGAACCGGTGGACCGGATCGGGCGCGCCGCCGACCGGCGATCCCGACCAGCTGTACACCCTCGCGCAGCTGGCCGAGCGGACCGGTGTGCCGCTCCCCCTCCTCAAGGCGGTCGAGGCCGAGGGCCTGCTCGTCCCGCGCCGGGTCGGGGCGGAGGACCGCTACACCGAGGAGGATGTGGCCGCCGCCGGTGCCGGCCTGGCGCTGCTCGAGTGGGGGGTGCCCCTCTCCGACCTCCTCGCGCTGGCCCGCCGCCACCACGCCGCCACCCAGGAGGTCGCCCGCCAGGCCGTGGTGCTGTTCTCGACCCACGTCCGGCGGCGCCCCGCCGGCACCGACCCGGTGCCGGCCGAGGCCGAGACGGATCGCCTGGCGACCGCCTTCCGGGAGCTGCTCCCGGCGGTCCATACGCTGGTCGCCCACCACTTCACCCGGACTCTGCTGAAAGCCGCCATCGACCACATCGAGCTGGTCGGAAGCGAGGCCGAGCGGCGGCTCGTCTTCGAGGAGGCCGGGCGCATCCTCGCCTCGGACGCGTCGGTGGAGCCGTGACGGCGGCATCGGGGAACGGGTCCGGGGGCGCGGCGGCGGGGATCCGGTTCGACCAGGCCGCCCGGGCCGCCGAGGCCGATCTCCCCGTCGGTCCGGAGAAGACCGCGCTGGTGCGGGCCATGTTCGACTCCATCGCCCCCCGGTACGACCTGGTGAACCGGGTGATGACGTTCGGGCTCGACGTCCGCTGGCGCGCTCTGTCGGTCGAGGCCCTCGGGCTGCCGGCGGGGGCGACCGTCCTCGACCTGGCGTGCGGCACCGGTGACTTCCTCCGCATGCTGACCGGGGCAGGGCTGCGTCCGTTCGGCGTCGACCTCTCGTGGGGGATGCTCGCGGCCAACCGGACCGGCCGGCCCCTGGTCGAAGCGGATGCGGCCGCGCTCCCGGTCGCCGACGCGTGCGTCGACGGGATCACCTGCGGGTACGCACTGCGCAACTTCACCGACCTCGGTGCGGTGTTCGCCGAGTTCGAACGCGTGGTTCGCCCCGGGGGGAGGCTCTCGATCCTCGAGGTCGCCGAGCCCGAAGGCGGCCTCCTCCGGCTCGGAGACCGGATCTGGTTCCGGCGAGTCGTCCCGGTCATCGGGGGGCTGCTCTCCGACCGTGACGCCTACCGGTACCTGCCGCGCTCGACCGCCTACCTGCCTCCGGTCGAGGTCCTCCGCCCGATGCTCTCCGAAGCGGGCTTCTCGTCGGTCAACCATCGGGCCCTCTCGGGAGGTCTCAGCCAACTCATCACCGCCACCCGGCGTGGGAGACCGTGACGCAGCCGGCCACCCGGGACGACGACCCACCCCTCCGGGCGGTGCGGTACCGCCTCCCCGCCGGGACGCGGGTGGACCCCTTGCGGCTGGCACAACCGGCGGACATCGTCTTCGACACCGCCCACGAACGGCTGGTGGGCCTCGGCACCGCCCGGACCATCCTGCTCGAGCGCGGCCTCGGCGACCACGGTGCGGTCCTCCGGGCCCAGCAGGCGCTGGCCTCCATCCCCTGCGAGGACGAGCTCGGCGAGCCCGAACGCGCGGTGCGGGCTCTGGGCGCGCTGCCGTTCGACCGTGACGCGCCCGCCTCGCTCACCGTGCCCGCACTCCTGTTCGGCGAGGACCATGGCCGGGCCTGGGTCACGGTGGTCGGCGCCCACCCCCACCCCGACGTCCGGGATGCCCTGGCCGGCCAGGTCGACCGGGCCGGGTCGGCGAAGGGCGATCGGCCGCCGTCTCCGGTCGCCGTCCGCCGCGAGACCGTGCCGTTCGGCACCGATGCCGACTTCCGGGACGCCGTGCGCACGGCACTCCGGCTCATCGAGGCCGGCGATCTCTCCAAGGTCGTCCTCGCCCGACAGATGGAGGTGCGGTTCGTCGGCGACATCGACATCCCGGGGCTCCTGGCGCGCTGGCGGGTCCTCGAGCCCGAGTGCACGATCTTCTCGATGCCCGGGGACGACGGCAGGTTCGTGGGTGCCAGTCCCGAGCTGCTGGTGGCGCGCGCCGGCGCGCTCGTCTCGAGCCGACCGCTGGCCGGGACCCGGTCGCTCGCCTCCGATCGGGACGGAAGCGCACTGCAGGCTTCGTCGAAGGACGCCACCGAGCACCGGTTGGTGGTGGAGTCCATCGCCGCGTCGCTGGCGCCGTGGTGCGCCGGTCTCGAGGTCCCCGACCATCCCGAGCCGGTCCGGCTCCGCAACATGGTCCATCTGGGCTCGGACATCCACGGTGTGCTCCGCTCCGACGGCGGAGACCTCTCCACGCCGCCCGACGGCGGTCGGAGCGCGCCCGCTCCCCGCACGCCCGGGGTGCTCGAACTGGTGTCGTTGCTCCACCCGACCCCGGCGGTCGGCGGTGTCCCCCGCACCCGGGCCCTCGAGGTCATCGCCGAGCTCGAACGGGAACGACGGGGGCAGTACGCCGGGCCGGTCGGCTGGGTCGACGCCGGGGGCGACGGCGTCTGGGTGGTCGGGATCCGTGCCGCCCTGGTCCGCGGGGACACCGCTCGTCTCGCCGCCGGTGTGGGGATCGTGGCGGGATCCGATCCGGAGACGGAGCTCGGCGAGACCACGCTCAAGCTGGCCGCCGTCGTCGACGTGCTCGACCCGCTTCCGACACCGGCCGGCGGACCCGGTGGTCCGGGTGCCGAAGCAGACCGCTTCTCACGGTCCGCCTAATGTCCCCCCGTCCGCCCCGTCCCTGCGATGGCGGCCACCACGGCGTCGGGTGCGTCCCGGGCCACGAAGTGCCCGACGCCCGGCAGCACCACCAGCTGGGCGCCCGGGATCGCCGCATGCAGTGACCGGGCGGCCGACGGCGGGACGACCAGGTCCCACGCCCCGGCCAGCACGGTGGTGGGCACCACGATGTCCCCCAGGATCCGGTCGACGGTCGGGAGCTCGTCCAGGAGAGCACGCTGCTCGGTCAGGAAGGTCCGCCGATCGCGACCCCAGGACGCCGACAGCCCGCCCGGCATCCCCTCGTCGGGCAGCGAGGTGGCCAGGTAGTCCTTCGCTCGCGCCAACCGGGCGCCGACTCCGGGCACCGGAGCACCTTCGACGGTGCCCGTCCCGGCCGCCGGGGACGACGGCGCTGCGGTGCGACCGACGACCCTGCGGGCCCGAGGGAGCACGGTGCCGATCCCGACCAGGCCGGCCACGGCGAGCACGTCGCCGATCACCGGGAGCACGAGCGCTCGGTCGAGGGCGTTGACGCTGTCAAGCGTCCCCACCGCGCCGACCAGCACCAGCGCCCGGACCAGGTCGGGATGCCGGTACGCCATCAGGAGGGCCACCCCACCGGACCAGCTGTGGCCGACCACCGTGGCAGGCACCGCACCCGAGGAGCGCAGCAGGTCCGCAGCCCAGTCGGCGTTCCCCTCCATCCCCATCGCACCGAGGCCGCTGTGACCGTACCCGGGCCGATCGGGGGCGAGCAGGCGGTGTCCCGGCCCCATGCGGTCGACGACCGGCATCCACGACGCGCCTGCACCCGGTTGACCGTGGAGGAGGAGCACCGCATCGCCCTCCCCCCGGTCGATCAGGTCGTCCCGGGTCGGGTGCCCGGGCACCGGGCTTCCGCCCGACCCGGCCGCGCCACCGGGTCTGCCCTCCTGGTCCGTCCCCAACGGTTCAGACCGGCCGGATCGGCCCGGCGTCCGGTCCGGCACCGACCGTCACCGGCGGGCGGCTGCCCGTACGGAACAGCCGCTGGACCCCCCACCAGGTCACCAGTCCCAGCGCCTCCACCACGATGAACGCGGACATCTTGGACTCGCCGTCGACCCGGTCCACGAACCGGATCGGGACCTCGACGATGGTGGCGCCGGCCCGGCGGGACGCATAGGTCATCTCGATCTGGAAGCCGTAGCCGTCGGCCCGGATCGCATCGAGGGAGATCCGTCGGAGCAGGGCGGCCGAGTACACCCGGAACCCCGCGGTCGAGTCGGCCACGTCCAGACCGAGCAGCGCCGAGGCGTAGAGGTTCCCGCCCCGGGACAGGAGGCGCCGGTGCCACGCCCAGTTGGGGATCACCCCGCCGGGCACGTACCGCGAACCGATCGCCAGGTCGGCTCCGCCGGCCACCGCGCCGACCAGCTCCGGCAGGGCCGCCGGGTCGTGGGAGAGATCGGCGTCCATCTCGACGCACGCGTCGAACTCCCGGTCGAGGCCCCACCGGAAGCCGTCGCGGTAAGCGCTGCCCAACCCCGACTTGGCCGGTCGGCGCAGGACCTGGATGCGGCCCAGCTCCCGCCCGAGCTCCTCGGCCATCGCCGCGGTCCCGTCGGGGCTGCCGTCGTCCACGACCAGTACCTCGGCCTCGGGGAGAGCCGACCGGATGCTCCGCAGCACCCGGTCGATGTTCCCGGACTCGTTGTAGGTGGGCAGGACGACCAGCACGCGCACCC
>JAJYYG010000014.1 GCA_021801235.1 Actinomycetes bacterium | reverse complement strand
GGGGGTGGCGATGGCGATGTCGAAGTCGAGGAACCCCTCCTTGGCGATCCGCTCCACCAGGTCATCGGCTCCGACCACGTCGGCACCGGCGGCCCGGGCATCCGACGCCTTCTCGCCGGCGGCGAAGACGGCCACCCGGGCCGTCCGGCCCGTCCCGGCCGGGAGGGAGAGCGTGCCGCGCACGATCTGGTCGGCCTTACGGGGGTCGACGCCCAGACGGAGGGCCAGCTCGATCGTCTCGTCGAACCCGGCCTTGGCCGTCGCCTTCACCAGGTCGATCGCGTCTCCCGCCGAGTAGAGCTCCTGACGGTCGAACTGGGCGAGGCTCGACTTGTACTTCTTCCCTCTGGACATGGCTGGTGCTTCTCCGTTTCCTCGAACGTGTTGGATCGGACCCGGGCTCAGCCCGCGACCGCGATCCCCATCGACCGGGCGGTGCCGGCCACTTGACGCTTGGCCGCCTCGACATCCTCGGTGTTGAGGTCCGGGAGCTTGATGGCGGCGATCTCGGCGATCTGTGCGTCCGTCACCGTCCCGACCCGCTCGCGCCCGGCCGTGGCCGCACCCTTGTCCAAGCCGGCGGCCGCCCGGAGGAGTGCGGCGGCCGGCGGCGTCTTCAGGACGAACGAGAAGGTCCGGTCCTCGTAGATCGTGATCTCGACCGGGACGATCGAGCCGCGCTGGCTCTCCGTCGCCTCGTTGTACTGCTTGCAGAAGTCCATCGTCTGGACCCCGTGGGGCCCGAGCGCGGTGCCGACGGGGGGGGCCGGGGTGGCCCCACCCGCGGGGAGTTGGATCTTGACGTTCGCGAGAACGCGCTTCTTCGGTGCCATCGGTGCTGCTCCTTACCTGTTCCCTGTTCGTGGTCCCGCCGGTCTAGAGCTTCGCGACCTGGCTGAATTCGAGTTCGCCCGGGGTCTCCCGGCCGAAGATGTTCACGAGGACCTTGAGCTTCAGTTGGTCCTCGTTGATCTCGGCGATCTGCCCCGAGAAGTCCGCGAACGGCCCCTCCTTCACGCGGACCGTCTCCCCCACCTCGTGCTCGAGTCGGGGACGACCCCGCTTGACGGGCGTCTCACCACCTTCGTCCTTGACCTGGAGGATCCCCTCCACCTCACGCCGGGACAGGGGGGTGGGCTTGGTCCCCGGACCCACGAACCCGGTCACGCCCGGAGTGTTGCGGATGACGGACCAACTGTCGTCGTCGAGATCGAAGCGGCAGAGGAGATAGCCCGGGAACACCTTCTTCTGGACGACCACCTTCTTGCCGTTCTTGAACTCGACGACATCCTCCATCGGGATCACGACCTCGTGGATCCGGTCCTCCATGTTCATCGACACGGCCCGGCTGTGGAGGTTGGACTTCACCTTGTTCTCGTAGCCGGCATAGGTGTGGACCACGTACCAGCGTCCCGGCTGGTCGTAGGGGCTGACCACCGGCTCTTCTTCGAAGTCGTCGTCGAACTCGTCGACACTTTCATCGGCGATCACCTCGTCGCCGCCCGCGGCGACGGGAACCTCCTCGTCAGGGTCGCCCCCCGGGGTCCCGGCCGAGCCGGCCTCCGCGCCCGTGCTCGATCCGTCGACCGGACCGGCGCTGACCGCGCTGTCTTCGTCGCCGGGAGGGGCGGTTGCATCGTCTTGGGTCACAGTCACACCGATCACGCGTTGAAGAGCCAGAAGACGCCCTTCGAGAAGGCGTAGTTGAGGATGAAGATGAGGGCGATCAACGCCACCAGGGTGGCGAAGGTCACCGTCGTGTAGTTGACGACCTCGGCCCGGTTGGGCCATGCCACCTGTCGCAGCTCCGATCGTACCTCCCGCAAGAACTGCCCCGGACGGAACGGATCGCGTTTCGGGGGTCGGCGCGCAGGAGTCGCCTTGCGCTGGGGCGCGGCCTCGCCGTCCGGGTCTTGTCCCTGACGTTGCATCATGCGCTTCTGTTCTCGGTTCACGTGCTGGTTTCCTTCGAGCGGATTCGCGTTCGGTGAGCAGGGCAGGAGGGACTCGAACCCCCAACCGCCGGTTTTGGAGACCGGTGCTCTACCAGTTGAGCTACTGCCCTCTGACAACCGCCGGGCCGCGAGCGGCCAGCCGATCGCAGGGGCGGTGAGAAAGGCTACCACCCGCGACGAGGTGGATCCCAGGCGGAGTGGCGCGCCGGCCGGAACTGGATCCCGCCGGGACGGACAGAGCGGCCTGCCACGGGCCGGAGAGGAGGAGCCGGCGGAGCCGACCGCGGGTCCACTCCGCGCTGGTGACCACCGATGTCCAGGGCCAGGTCCGGCGTTCGCGCTGTGGGGCCGAGCGGTCCGACCCACCTGCCCCCGACGGTCCGAGGAGCCAGGAGCCGTCCGGACGGAGTTGGTGCAGCCGTCGGAGCAGGCCCCGGTAACGGGCGGCCTCGGCCTGGCAGCGGAGACACCGGGCCACGTGGTGGGCGGCGAACCGGTCGGCCGGCCACGGGGCACTGTCCATGCTCGGCAGAAGGGCCGAGAAGAGGTCACAGCGCCCGGGCATCGTCCACGTCCGTGGTTGGAGAGAGGCGGGTAGGGGACGGGCGCCCGGAGACAGGGCCGGATGCCGCCTCCGACACCCGTGCCGGTGCGGTCTCACCGGCAAGTGCGGTACGCAGGAGCCGCCGGGCCCGGTGGAGGCGCACCCGTGTCGCGGCACCGGAGATCTCCAGTTCGGCGGCGACCTGATCGTGGCTGAGGTCGTAGACGTCGTGGAGCACGACCACCGCACGGAGCGTCTGCGGGAGCCCCTCCAGGGCACGCACCAGCCGCTGGCGTTCGACGGTGGCGGTCCCGATGGCATCGAGTTCGAGGTCCCCGGGACGCCCCGGCTGCTCCAATGCGGCCTCGATCGGGGCCGTCGCGGCCCCCTGCCGCCGGCGGTGGAAGGTGGAGGCGCAGTTCGTGGCGATCCGGTAGAGCCAGGTGGAGAAGGCGGCGTCTCCCCGGAACGACCGGATCGACCGAAAGGCTCGCAGGTAGGCGTCCTGGACGACGTCCCGGGCATCCTGCTCGTTACCGCACAAGCGGTACGCCATGGCGTAGAGGCCTCCGGAGGTCTCCCGGACGAGCTCCTCGAAGGCGTCGCGGTCACCGCCCCGGGCACGGTCGACGACCCCGCCGGGGTCACTGCGCCCCGAGTCGACCCCGCCGGGGTCACTGCGCCCCGAGTCGACCCTCAGCGGGTCACTGCGCCCCGAGTCGACCCTCAGCGGGTCACTGCGCCCCGAGTCGACCC
>JAJYYG010000135.1 GCA_021801235.1 Actinomycetes bacterium | reverse complement strand
GCCGCGCTCAGCCTCGCCTTCGACGATCTTCCTCCGACCTCGGGACAGGTCACCACCGCGGTGGCGATGGGGACCACCCTGCGCCGCCGCCTCGAACGTGCCGGCATCACCTTCCGGGTGGCCTGAGCCGGGCTCCCGCCCACGTCACGAAGGCCCACGACCCTTGCCGGTTGAGGCAAGCTGGACGCCGACCACCCGAGAGGAGCCCTCCATGGAACCCGTCCGTCGAATCGTCACCGGTCACGACGACCGGGGCCGTGCCGTCGTGGTCAGCGATGCACCGGTCCCGCCGCTGACCCTCTCCCTGATGCCGGGGTTCGAGACGATCGAGCTGTGGCACACCGACGACACGCCGGCGATGCCGGACCGCCTCGGTGAGCCGGGTGCACCCCGGTACTTCCCACCCACGGGCGGGACCGTGTTCCGGGTGGTGACATTTCCGCCCGACGCCACCGGGGTCCCCGCCGCGGACCTCGACCTCACCGCCGCGTTCGACGAGGCGGTCGCGAAGGTGCCCGATCTCGTCGAACGGCTCGAACCGGACGCACCGGGCATGCACACCACCGACACCGTGGACTACGCAGTGGTCATGGACGGGGAGATCGACCTCGAGCTCGACGACGGCGCCACCGTCTCCGTCGGTGCCGGGTCGGTGGTGGTCCAGCGCGGGACCCGGCACGGCTGGCGGAACCGGACCGACCGGCCGGTGCGGGTGGCCTTCGTGCTCGTCGGCGCCACGCCCGCCGGGTGAGCGGACCGGTGCGGGCGGGCCCGGACGACACCGGTGCCCCCGCCCCTGGCGCCCCCGGCGGACCTGGCGGACCGGTGGTGGTACGCCCCGCCCGTCCCGGTGACGTCGACATCCTGGTCGCGCTGGTACGCGAGCTGGCCGCCTATGAGCGGGAGCCGGAGAGCGCCCGCCTGGAGCCCGCCCAGCTGCACGCTGCCCTGTTCACCTCGGCGCCGTCGGTGTTCGCCCATGTCGCCGAGATCGACAGGGAGGTGGTGGGGATGGCGATCTGGTTCGTCACGTTCTCGACGTGGACGGGACGGCACGGTCTCCACCTCGAAGACCTCTATGTCCGGCCCGGGGCACGCGGCCGGGGGGCGGGCCGGGCCCTGGTGGCGCGGCTGGCCCGCACCGCGCTCGACGCCGGATGGACCCGGGTCGAGTGGTCGGTGCTCGACTGGAACGAGCCGGCACTCCGCTTCTACCGGTCCATCGGCTCCCGCCCCATGGACGGGTGGACGGTCCACCGACTCGACGGCTCCACCCTCGCCACCCTCGCCGCATCCGACGACCCTGGGCGGTAAGGCCGTGCAGCGCTCCGGAGGACCCGCGCAACGCCTGCCGCTGCGCCTGCGGGACCTCCACGCCCGCACGGCGGTGGGTACCTCCGTGCCGATCACCGTGCCGGTGGCCGCAGCTCCCGGGAGCAGGTGGGCGGCAGGCGAACCGTACGCCGGCCGACCGTCCCCCCACCGCTGGCTGGTCGACGTGGTCGTCGGCGCCGGGTTCACGGTCGGTGCGGGCCCCGCCGCCGACCCGGGCCGCGGCACCCTGACGGTCACCGCCGTGGCGGCCCGGTCGCTGGCCGACACGGTGGGCCCGGACATGCGCCTGCTGGTGTGCGGGCTCAATCCGAGCCTGGTCGCCGCCGACGCCGGGTACGGGTTCGCCGGGCCCACCAACCGCTTCTGGCGGGCGGCGGTCGCCGCCGGAGCCGTCACGACCGAGCGCGACCCGCTCCGTGCCCTCGAGCGCGACGGACTGGGGATGACCGACCAGGTCAAGCGGGCCACCCGGGCGGCGGCGGAGCTCGATGCGAGCGAGTACCGCACCGGGCTCGGGCGGCTCGATCGGCTGGTCGCCTGGCTGGCACCGGGGGCGATCTGCTTCGTCGGCCTGGCCGGCTGGCGGGCCGGTGGCCACCCGGGGGCGCGCCCGGGCCACCAACGGGAGACCCTCGGCGGCCGGCCGGTCTACGTGATGCCTTCGACCAGCGGCCTCAACGCACGCACAAGCCTGGGCGCCCTGACCGATCACCTGGGTGCTGCGCTCGCGCTGGCCGACACCGGTTGAAACCGGGCCGTGCGGGTGCCGGGTCAGTCCGTCTGCGCCAGCAACGCCGACAGCACGCCCTCGACCTGGGCGCTGGGCAGCAGGCTCCCCCCGTCGACCGGAAGGTTCACCCCGGTCACGTAGGAGGCCAGGTCCGAGCAGAGGAAGGCGACCACTCCGGCCACCTCCTCGGCGGTCCCCACCCGTCCGAGCGGCGTCCGGCGGTCGAACCCGGCCCGCCGGGGGGCGTCCGCCAGCAACGGCGCGGTGAGGGGCGTCTCGATCAGTCCCGGCGAGACGCAGTTGACGCGGAGAGTGGGGCCGTACTCGAGCGCCGCGGACCGGGTGAGCGCGATGACCGCCGCTTTCGCAGCCGCATAGGGTGCCTCGCCCCGGGTCGGGCGCATGCCGCTGACCGACGCCACGTTCACGATCACCCCCCGGCCCGCCTCGACCATCACCGGGGCCGCCGCCCGGATCCCGTTGAACGTGCCGCGCATGCTGGCGTCCACGATCCGGTCGTACTCCCGGTCCGAATACCGGTGGAGGGGCCGGACCGCCCCGACGCCGGCGTTGTTCACCAACAGCGAGAGTCCTCCCATCGCCGACGCGGCCTCCTCCACGGCCGCTCCCATCCGGTCACCGTCGCCCACGTCCGCCACCACCGCGGCACCGCCCACCTCGGCCGCCGCCGCCACGAGTGCCTCCCGGTCGATGTCCACCAAGGTGACGGCGGAGCCCTCGGCAAGGAGCCGGGACGCGATCGCCCGTCCGATGCCGGACGCCGCCCCGGTGACGAGGGCCCGGTGCCCGTCCAGCAGGCCCATCAGGCCGGGCCCGCCGTCGGGGCGAAATGGGTGACCACCGGCGGGGCGGTGAAGAACGGCCCGATCAGGGAGCGCCACCGGCCGAACGCCTCCGATCCCCGGAATCCGTCGACGTGGTCCTCCAACGTCCTCCACCGGATGAGCAGGAGGTACTCGTCGGGATGCTCGATGCCCCGGCACGCTTCCAGGGTCATGAACCCCTCGGCAGCCGCGATCACCGCTCTGGCCTCCTCGAGCGCCCGCTCGAACTCGCCGGCCGTGCCGGGACGGACGGTGATCAACGCCTGTTCGAGGACCATGGTGGCGACGTTAGTCCCGCCGCCCGGGTCGGTCCGGGGTGGACCGGGCCGACGTCCGGGCTCCTCCGGAACGACACGCCCCCCCGGT
>JAJYYG010000133.1 GCA_021801235.1 Actinomycetes bacterium | reverse complement strand
GGCCCGCTGGCTGCCGTGGATCTGGACGTACGCCAACCGGAGCTGGCTCAACCCGTCCCTGAGCTGCTCCTCGTTCTCCCCGAGCTGTCCGGAGAGCCCGTCGACCAGGCAGGCCAGTGCGTCGATCGCGAGCCGGGCCTGAGGGAGCAGGGGGGGGACCTGCGACAGGTACACGGCGGCGAGCTCGAACAGCCCGTAGCAGTGGTTGGCGATCACCACCTCGACCGGGGCGTTCGCCAACTCGGCGCGCATCGCCTCCACCTGTTCGACGACCGCCTGGTCGTCGACTGCGGGAGCTCGACCGTGCTCCCCGCCCGGGCCTGTCCGGGGACCGGCGGTGGCGTCCCCCGCCCTGGGAACCGGTCGCTCGCCGTCGGGTGTCCAGAGTGTGCTCACGACTGCTAGCCTAAGGCACGTTCAGACGAGGAAGCGGAGCCACCCTGTCGGTGCGTTCCCACCTGGCCACGGGTGAAGGTGACCGTGAGCCGGGTCCATGGAAGCGATTGCCGGCGGAGGTCGGCGTCGTTCCGGTTGCGGCTCCGCCCCTCGGTGCAGGTCATGGTGTTCCGTGACCCCGAGTCAGGGAGTGCAGTCGAATAGCCGCTACCGTCACCACCAACGAACCGAGGATCAACGACCGGATCCGCTCCCGCGAAGTGCGGCTTGTCGACCCCGAAGGTGAGCAACTCGGGATCAAACCTCTGGCCGAGGCCCTGAGCCTCGCCCGTCAGCTCGACCTTGATCTGGTCGAGGTCGCCCCGCTGGCGAGCCCGCCGGTCTGCCGGATCATGGACTACGGGAAGTTCAAGTTCGACGCGGCCCAGCGGGCGAAGGAGTCGAAGCGCAAGGCCGTCCATGTCGGGATCAAGGAGATGAAGTACCGCCCGAAGATCGGACCCGGGGACTTCGACACCAAGACCCGGCAGGTGGCCAAGTTCCTCGAAGAGGGCCACAAGGTCAAGATCACCATCATGTTCCGGGGGCGTGAGGTCTTCCATCCGGAGCTCGGAAAGAAGATCCTCGACCGGATCGCCGACCAGATGGCCGGCTCCGGAAAGTCGGAGTCCGACCCCCGTCTCGACGGCCGCAACATGGTGATGGTGCTGGCGCCCGACAAGCGGGCCAAGCAGTCGGCTGCTTCCCGGGGGCCCAGGGCGGACCAGGGGCCGGCAGGGAAGGACGTGGCAGGCGGGGCCGACGCTCTCCGGGAGGACGGGTCCGGAGGCACGCCGGCGGACGTGCCGGCGGAGGCGGAGATCAAGGTGGAGCCGGTGACCGACGCCGTTCCGGTCGGCGGCGAAGGAACCGGTCCCGGAGCGGCCGGAACGGCGGATGTCGCAGTCCCGGCCGGGGAACCGGCGCCGGGAGCCGCGCAGAGCGAAGGAGATTGACCACGATGCCGAAGATGAAGACCGACAGCGGGGCCCGCAAGCGGGTCAAGGTGACCGGCACCGGAGCGCTCCGGCGGCGCAAGGCCTTCCGGTCGCACCTGCTCGAGAAGAAGTCGAGCCATCGGAAGCGTCGGCTCGCCCGCGAAGTGGGGTTCGCCCCGGGCGACCGCCGGCAGGTCGAACGGATGCTCGGCCGCTAGCGCACGGGTCGTCCCGTCGGCATCCTGTCGTCGGGACGACCGGCTTCTCCCGTGAGGGGAGGAGCGACCAGACAGTCCGCCCGGGCACGGTCGTGCCACGGGTGCAACCGATCGACAGAGGAAGAGGAGTTCCCTATGGCCCGGGTCAAGCGCGCCGTCCACGCGAAGAAGCACCATCGCGCCGTTCTCGAGCAGGCGCAGGGGTACTACGGCAACAAGAGCCGGACGTTCCGTGCCGCGAACGAGCAGGTGATGCACTCGCTGCAGTACGCCTACCGCGACCGTCGCGCCCGCAAGGGCGAGTTCCGGAAGCTGTGGATCCAGCGGATCAACGCGGCCGCCCGCCTGAACGGAATGAGCTACAGCCGGCTGATCGCCGGCCTGCACGCGGCCCAGGTCGACGTCGACCGCAAGGTGTTGGCCGACCTCGCGGTCACCGCGCCCGACGCCTTCGCGTCGCTGGTCGCCGTGGCCCGAGATGCGCTCTCCGACGCGTCGACCCAGACCGTCGGGGCGGCTTCCTGACCGAGCAGGGCCTCTCCTTCACCCATCAGCGGGTCAAGCGGGTCCGCCAGCTGGCGCGGAAGGGAAGCCTGCGACGGGAGGAGCAGCGCGTGGTGGTGGAGGGCCCGGAGCTGCTGGCCGTCGCGCTCGGCGCCGGGGCCCCGGTGGAGGCGGTCTTCGTCGCCCCCGGTGGGCTGGACGTCGGCAGCGTTGCCGCGGTGGTCCGCTCCGCCCACGACGCCGGTGCACGCGTCTTCGACCTGGCCCCCGGTGTCATCGAGCGGGTGGCCGGCACGGTGACCCCCCAGCCGACCCTGGCGGTGGTGGAGTTCGTTCCGGCCACGTTGGGCGAGGTGACGGGCGCGTCGATGGTGCTGGTGTGCATCGATGTACGCGACCCCGGTAACGCAGGCACCGTGATCCGGACGGCGGACGCTGCGGGGGTGGATGCGGTGATCTGCTGCGACGGGAGCGTCGACCCCAGCAACCCCAAGACGGTCCGGTCGTCGGCCGGTTCCGTGTTCCATGTGCCCATCGTCCAGGGAGGAGGAGCGGAGCCGACGCTGCATGCCCTCGGACGGGCCGGGTTCACGACCGTCGGGACTGCGGTGCGCGGCGGGACGGACTACGTCGGCGCCGACTGGAGCGCCCGGATCGCGCTCGTCCTCGGGAACGAGGCATCCGGTGTGCCGGCGAGCGTGCTCGCGACCCTCGACCGGGTGGTCTCCATCCCGATGGCCGGTCGGGCCGAGTCGCTCAACGTGGGGATGGCGGCGGCGGTCCTCTGTTTCGAGGCCCTCCGTCAGCGGCGGGACGGGACCCCCCGCTGACGGGCCCTACGATGGGGACGATGGATCCACAGCCGCGCGCCCAGGTCGACGGTCCGTCCGGGTCCGTCCGATGACCGGTCGCGGCGCGGAACCGGACGTGGAGTTTCTGGTGGAGAGCGCTCGGGACGCGATCGAGGCGGCGGAGACCAGCGACGACATCCGGGCGGTGGCGACGGCGGTGAGCGGGAAGCGCTCGCCCCTGGCGCTCGCCCACCGCTCGCTGGGAGCCTGCTCCCCCGAAGAGCGCAAACAGCGGGGTCAGCTCCTCAACCAGGCCCGTTCCGAGATCGAGGGGTTGCTGGAGTGGCGGCGCGCCCAGATCGAGGCGGAGGAGTCCCGCGCGGCGATGGAGGCGGACCG
>JAJYYG010000054.1 GCA_021801235.1 Actinomycetes bacterium | reverse complement strand
ACCGTGCCCGCTGTCCCCGCCATGGCGACCATGGGGCCAGTGTGCCGGTCGGGTGTGACGCTCGGAAGGGAAGCGGCCCGGAAAGGAGAGAGAGTGCCCGGGTGTCGAGCGACCGGCGCGGATCGGCAGGGAGTCCCCGCACGCGGGCTACCCGTGTTGTCGCCGACATCGATGTCCGGCCCTCAGGCGCGCACGAGCCGATCAGTCAGCCGAGCTTTTGCCGCGGGCCACTCCTCGGCCAAGAGCGAGTACGAGGCAGTGTCGCGAACAGTGCCGTCAGCCCCGGGTCGTTCACAGCGGAGTACGCCGTCGAGGTGACACCCGAGGCGCTCGATCGCCTTCCGCGAGCGGAGATTGCGGGCGTCGGTCTGGATCCGGACCGCGCGTGCGCTCCAGTGTTCGAACGCGTGGGTCAACATCAGCAGCTTCGCTTCGGTGTTGATTTGGGTGCGCTGAGCCAGGGGTGCGAGCCAGGTGTAGCCGATGTTCACGACGTCGGGTGTGCCCGGGGCGCGTGGACCCGGCCGGAGCTCCGGGTCGATGGGGGTCCAGTCCCATGGTTCCAGCCCGTAGAAGCGGGTCGAACCGACGATGCGACCGAGATCTGCGGCATAGGTCACGAAGGGGTACTGCGTACCCTGCCGGCGAGCCGTCAGGGCCTGCTCCACATAGCTGGTCATGGAACGCCGGTCCCAGGGGACGGGAGCAAACGTGAAGGTCGATCGGTCTTCGAGTGCCGCTTCGAGCAGTGCACCGATGTGCGCCGCCTGCATCGGCACGAGTCGAACGGCGACACCGTCGAGCGACCAGAGGCCGGCCATCCGCACAGTGTGCACCTGATCAGTGGCCCACCGCGGTGATCCGGCGCAATGACAACAGATGACAACCATGACGACCCGGCGCGACAGCGACCGCGGTGACGGCAGACAGGCACCCTCCGCCGGTCGGCTCATCCCCCTGCGCTCGGCACGTGCCGTGACCGGCGCGCCGCACCCGACAGGGAATGCCCAGCTCGTCCCTGGCCAGGATGCCCGGCTCTTCCCTGGCCGGAGCATCCCGAGCGTCCGCATCGTCCGTGCAGGAGCCCGGGCGACCGTAGTATCGGGTCTTCACCGCGGCGCTCCACCCTGGTCACACTCGCCCGCCGTCTTGGAGCGCAGACTTCCGTCGTGAAGGGCAGCCCGAAACACACCAGCCCGAAACACACCAGCCCGAAACACACCAGCCCGAAACACACCAGCCCGCAACACACCAGCCCGAAAGAGGATCAGTTGTTCCGTCCGGTTCCGACCGAAGTCGATTTCGTCGCCCTCGAGCAGTCGGAGTTGGACCGCTGGGCGCGACATCGGGTGTTCGAGCGCTCGGTGGAGCTGCGCCGGGGAGCAGAGCCGTGGGTGTTCTACGAGGGACCGCCGACCGCCAATGGAAGGCCGGGCCTGCACCACGTCTGGGCCCGGGCCTACAAGGACCTCTTCTGCCGCTACCGGACGATGCGGGGATTCGCCGTGCCACGCAAGGCGGGATGGGACACCCACGGGCTCCCGGTCGAGGTGGAAGTCGAGAAGCAGCTCGGCATCACCGCAAAGCGTCAGATCGAGGAGGGCGTGGGGATCGCAGAGTTCACTCGGCTCTGCCGCCTCTCGGTCCACAACTACGTCGAGGACTGGAAGAGCCTCACCGGCCGGATCGGGTACTGGATCGACCTGGACGACGCCTACTGGACCTTCTCTTCCGAGTACGTCGAGGCGGTGTGGTGGAACCTGAAGAACCTGTGGGACCAAGGGCTCCTCTACGAGGACATCAAGGTCGTGCCCTACTGTCCGCGCTGCGAGACCGCGCTGAGCAGTCACGAGCTCGGTCAGCCTGATGTCTACCGGGACGTCGTGGACGAGTCGGCCTACGTCAGGTTCCCGCTGCTCGACGAAGGCGAAGAGGCCAGGAGGCTGCGCACCGCGTTGGAGCGGGACTCGTTGGCCGGTCTCTCGTTGGTGGCTTGGACGACCACACCGTGGACCCTCATCTCGAACACCGGCCTGGCCGTCGGTCCCGACCTGGAGTACGTGCTCGCGGGCGATCTCATCGTGGCGGCCGATCTGGTTGCCGACGTTCTCGGACCGGAGACCGGTCGCGGGCCCCGGCTCTCCGGACGCGACCTGGTCGGACTGCGCTACCGCCGGCCGTTCGACGACCTCGAGGCACCTCCGGCGAGCGGCCCAGGTGCCGGTGACCGGGGCGGTTGGCGGGTGGTCCCCGGTGAGTTCGTGGAGGCCGACGAGGGAACCGGCATCGTCCACCTGGCGCCCGCCTTCGGTGAGGTCGACCGGCAGGTCGGACGCCGTGAGGGCCTTCCCACCCTGAACCCCGTCGGTCCGGACGGGACGTTCGGTGCCGCGGTCCCCTGGCTGGAAGGCCAGTCCGTCCGCCAGACGAACACGACGGTGAACCGTAGGCTGGCGGAGGCCGGGTTGCTCCTGAGGAGCCAGCCGTACGAGCACGCCTACCCCCACTGCTGGCGGTGTGGCACCGCATTGATCTACTGGGGGAAGCCCAGCTGGTACGTGCGGACGTCCGAACGGAAGACCGAGCTGGTGGCACAGAACCGGACCATCGGATGGCATCCCGAGCACATCCGTGACGGCCGGATGGGGGAGTGGTTGGCGAACAACGTGGACTGGGCGCTCTCCCGCGACCGGTTCTGGGGAACCCCGTTGCCGATCTGGCGCTGCAGCGAAGGCCATCTCCGGTGCGTCGGTTCGCTCTCGGAGCTCTCGGAGCTCTCGGGCCGGAACGTGGGTGCCGTCGACCCCCACCGGCCGGCCATCGACGAGGTGGTCTTCCCGTGCCCGGAGTGCGCCGGCCGGGATGCCGGCCCGCCCACCGGCCCGAGCGGGTCGGGCGGTGCCGTCCCGCTGATGCGGCGGGTGGAGCCGGTGATCGATGCGTGGTTCGACTCCGGGTCGATGCCTTCGGCCCAGTGGGGGTACCCCGTGCGTCCGGGCTCGGACGACGCGTTCGTCTATCCCGCGGACTTCATCTGCGAGGCGATCGACCAGACCCGCGGCTGGTTCTACTCGTTGCTGGCGGTCAACACGCTGGTGAGGGGGTCGACCCCCTACCGCAACGTGCTCTGCCTGGGCCACATCGTCGACGCCGACGGCCGCAAGATGTCCAAGAGCATCGGCAACGTCATCGACCCCTGGGAGATCCTCGATACCCGCGGCGCCGACCCCCTGCGGTGGTGGATGTTCAGCCAGGGCTCGCCGTGGACGCCGACCCGGGTGAGCTTCGGAGCCATCGATGCGGCGATGCGCGACTCGTTGCTCACCCTCTGGAACACGTGGTCGTTCTTCACGACGTACGCCACGCTCAACGGATTCGATCCGGCGGACTCGGCCATCCCGGCGCCCGCTGAGCGGTCGGTCCTCGACCGCTGGATGCGTTCGAGGTTGCACGCCACCGTGGCCACCGTGACCGCGTCGCTCGACGAGTACGAGCCCTTCCCCGCCGCATCCGCCATCGCCGAACTGGTCGATGACGTCTCCAACTGGTACGTCCGACGCAGTCGCCGGAGGTTCTGGCGGACCGACCCTGGGGCGGATCCGGGTGACTCGCTGAGCGCCCAGGCCACCCTCCACGAGACCCTGGTCACCGTGGCCCGGCTGCTCGCCCCGATGACCCCCTTCCTGGCCGACCGGATGTGGCGCGACCTGACCGGTGCCGCCGAGGACGACTCCGTCCACCTGGCGGACTGGCCGGACATCGAGACGGCGGCGGTCGATCCGGACCTGGAGGCGGGCATGGCCCTGGCCCGCCGGCTCTCCTCGCTGGGTCGGGCGGCCCGGTCGGAAGCCGGCGTCAAGGTCCGCCAGCCGCTGGCCCGGGCCCTCGTCTACCTGCCACCGGGCAGCGCCGTCCTGCCGGGCGGCATCGTCGAGGACGAGCTGAACGTCGACCGGGTGGAAGCCACTGCGGAGCTGGGCGACGTCCTGACCTACGAGCTGGTGCCCAACTTCAAGCTGCTCGGTCCCCGGCTCGGCCAGCGCGTCCAACAGTTGCGGGCGGCGATGGGCTCGGTCGATGCGGCGGCGGCGGCGACGGCGCTCGCCGAGGGCCGCCCGGTATCCGTGATGCTCGGGGACGGCCCGGTCGAGCTCGCCGGGGACGAGGTGGAGCTCCGGGTCCGCGCCCAGTCCGGCTTCGCCGTGTCCCGTGACGGGGCCGAGGTCGTCGCCCTCGACCTGGCCCTCGACGACGATCTCCGCCGGCGCGGCCTGGTCCGCGAGGTGATCCGCCACGTCCAGGACCTCCGGAAGGCCTCCGGTCTCGAGGTCTCGGACTGGATCCACCTCCGGACCGAGGGGCTGGACGACCTGGCACCCCAGTTCGACCTCATCGCCCGCGAGGTGTTGGCCCGGACGGTCACGGCCGGGTCGGCCGACGGGGATGCCGACGAACCGGCCGGCGGCTCCACCTTCGAGGTCGACGACGGGGACGGCGGCACCCGGCGGTTCACGGTCTGGATCGCCAGGGCGTGACGGCGAGCGGGGGGGTCGACGCCGAGCACGTCCTGGCCATCGATCTCGGCACCGGGGGGCCGAAGGTGGCGGTGGTCTCGACCGCCGGGAGGATCGTGGCCCACGGGTTCGCCCCGGTGACCCTCCACCTCCTGGACGGCGGGGGCGCCGAACAGGACCCCGACGAGTGGTGGTCGGCCACCCGCACCGCCGCCCGTGCCGCACTCGACGCCGCGGCAGTCGATCCCGGGTCGTTCGTCGGGGTGGGCTGCACCTCCCAGTGGTCGGGAACGGTGGCCGTCGGCACCGACGGGCGCCCGTTGATGCGGTCGATCATCTGGATGGACTCGCGGGGCAACCGGGCCATCCGCAAGGCGGCCGGCGGCCCGGTCAACGTCCTCGGCTACGACCCCCGGAAGCTGGTCAAGTGGGTGCGCACCACCGGGGGGGCACCGGGTCTTTCGGGGAAGGACCCGACCGCCCACATCCTGTTCATCCGGGACGAGCTCCCCGACGTCTACCGCCGCACCGCCACCTTCCTGGAACCGGTCGACTACCTGAACCTGCGGCTCACCGGCCGGACCTGCGCATCGTTCGACACCATCGCCGCCCACTGGGTGACCGACAACCGCCGGATCGACGCGGTGGCCTACGACGACGACCTGCTGGCCATGAGCGGGCTCGAGCGGTCGAAGCTCCCCGACCTGGTACCACCGGGCACCCTCATCGGCGAGCTGACCGCGGCGGCGGCCGACGACCTCGGCCTGCCGGCAGGGGTGCCGGTGGCGGTGGGCTCGGGGGACGTCCACTCGGCGGTGTTCGGCTCCGGGGCGGTGGCCGACTTCGACGCCCACCTCTACATCGGCACCTCGTCGTGGATCTCCGCCCACGTGCCGTTCAAGAAGACGGCCGCCACCTCCAACGTGGCCTCCATCCCCGCCGCCCTGGCCGGCCGGTACGTGATCGTCGACGAGCACGAGACCGCCGGTGCCTGCCTCACCTTCGTGCGCGACAACCTCGGCTTCGCCGACGACTTCGAAACCATGGACGCCATGGCCGACTCCGTGGCGCCCGGTGGGCGCCGGGTGCTCTTCACCCCGTGGCTGAACGGCGAGCGGTCACCGGTCGATGACCACACCATCCGCGGGGGCTTCCACAACCTCTCACTGGGCACCACCCGGGAGGAGATGGTCCGCGCCGTCTACGAGGGCGTTGCCTTCAATTCGCGGTGGCTGCTCGCGGCGGTCGAGCAGTTCGCGGGCGGGCGGTTCGACTCGCTCTCGTTCATCGGCGGTGGAGCGAACTCCGAGCCGTGGTGCCAGGTCCACGCCGACGTCCTCGAGCGCGAGATCCGCCAGGTGGCCGACCCGGTGCTGGCCAACGTGCGCGGCGCGGCCCTGGTCACCCTGGTCGCCCTCGGACGGATCACCGTCGAGGAGATCCCGGCCATGGTCGAGGTGCGGCGGACGTTCGTGCCCGATCGGTCCACCCGGGACGTCTACCGCGCCCTTTACGGCGAGTTCCTGAACCTGTACAAGCAGACCAAGGGGATCCACCGGCGGCTCAACCGGTTCTGACGCCGTCCGATGCACCGATCTCCGACGCGCGCCCGTCGTCCGGAGTTCGTGCCGGGCGGGGGCCGGGTCTGCGGCCGCCTCTGCGGAGGACCGCTACGACCCGATCTGCGCCACCCTCGGGACCACCTCGTCGCCGAGGCGGGTGACCCAGGCCACCGGGTCGTCGGTCATGGGCATCAGCGACACCGAGTCGATGCCCAGGCCGGCGTAGACCTCCATGGAGGCGAGGAACGCGTCGGGGTCGTCGAGGGGCTGGGCGAAGCTCAGGATCGTCTTGTCGATGGCGTCGTAGTCGCGGCCCTCGGCGTCGCAGTGACGGGCCAGCACCTCCAGCTTGTGCGCCACGATCTCCGGTGACTCGGCGAAGAGGTTGCAGGCGTCGGCGTAGCGGGCCACCAACCGGAGGGTCTTGCGCTCCCCGCTGCCGCCGATCAGGATCGACGGCCGGGGCCGGCTGACCGGGGGTGGCGAGCAGACCGTCTCGGCCAGCTGGTAGTGCCTTCCCTCGTACGGTCCGTCGTCGTCGCTCCACATCTGGAGGCAGATCTGCAGGGTCTCCTCGAGTCGTTCGAACCGCTCGGCGAGCGGCGGGAAGGGGACGCCGAGCCCCTTGTGCTCACGCTCGTACCAGGCGGCACCGATGCCCAGCTGGGCGCGGCCGCCCGACAGCACGTCGAGGGTGGTCACCGCCTTGGCCAGCAGGCCGGGATGTCGGTAGGTGACGCCGGTGACCAGCAGGCCGAGGGTGATCCGTTCGGTCATCCCGGCCAGGTAGCCGAGCGACGTGTACCCCTCGAGCATGGGATCGGTGTGGGCGGCGAACTGCTCCATCTGGAACCAGTGGTCCATCAGGGAGAACGACGAGCAACCACCCTCCTCGGCGGCCCGGGCCGTGTCGGCCAGAACGGAGGCCAGGGTCGCCGGCGCCCCGGGGACGGTGAAGTTGACGAAGTGGATGCCGACGCGCATGGCTGCTCCTTGCTGGACGGCTCGCCGGGCCCGGTGCCGGACCGGAAGCGCGCCCGGACGTCAGCGTAGGCGCGTGGTCGATGAGGCGCGGGCGGCACCGACCCCTTCGGCGTCGGTCAGTCGTGCGGCACCGACCCCTTCGGCGTCGGTGAGGCGCTCGGCGGCACGTCGCCACCCATGGAGGCGCCTACGGTACGACTGTCGGGATCCTCCCCCGCCGTTCCTCCCGGTTCGGGAGCGACGAAGAGCTGACCCTGGGCGGCGGAGTCGGCGGCGCGGCTCGGTGGTCCACGGAGGATCCAGGCCACACCGACCGCCACCAGGCCGCCGGCGACCGGTCCTGCGACGTAGACCCACCAGGCGGTCCACGTGCCCCCGACCAGGGCCGGGCCGAGCGAGCGCGCCGGGTTCATCGACGCCCCCGTCACCGGTGCCGCCCACAGGCCGGCGAGCGCGATGTAGCCACCGACCGCCAGCGCGGCGTTGGCCCCGACGTTCCGGGCCCCCGAGGCGGTGCCGAGGATCACGCTCACCAGCCCCAGGGTCAACAACAGCTCGATGACGGTGGCCTTCCACGGGGCGACCCCGACCGGCAGGGTGGCGCCGAGGTGGGCGACGTTGCCGAACACACCCCGGAGGAACAGCGCGGCCGCGACGGCGCCGACCAGCTGGGCGACGACGTAGCCCGCCACCCGGGACCAGGGGAAGTTCCCCCGGAGGGCGAACGAGAGGGTGACCGCCGGGTTGAGGTGGGCACCGCTGACCATGCCCATGAAGTAGATGATGGCCATGACCATCAGCCCGGGGGCCACGACCGCGGCGTCCAGCGGGACCTGTCCGGGATGGAGTGCCCCCACCACCGGAGCACCGGCCGCCACCACGACCAACAGGAAGGTCCCGAACACCTCCGAGAAGAGTCGTCGCCATTCGTAGACCCGGTCGTGGGGATGCCGGACCCAGGGGGGCTCGTCGGCGAGCAGGCCGCGCGTCCCGGTGACCAGGTGGACGGGCGTGGATCCCTGGGCCGGCACCAGGGCGGGGTCCACCGATACCGGAGGGCTTGGCGTGTCGGATGTCGTCGTCACCGCCACCCAGCATGCCCCCTTCTGCGACCCTGCGCCCGACCCGGCGGAACCGGGAATCCGCCCGACCCCGTGGGTCAGACGTGCGACGAGCTCAGCTCCGTGTGGCCAGCAGACGGTTGGCGGCGCTGACCACCGCCCCGAGCGAGGCGTCGAGGATGCTGGAGTCCATGCCGACACCCCACCAGGTGGCCCCGTCGGGGCTCTCGGCCTCCACGTAGGCGACGGCCGACGCGCCACTCCCCGCGGTCAGCGCGTGTTCGCTGTAGTCCCGCACTTCGAACGTGATGCCCAGCTCGGCTCCGAGGGCTGTCACCAGGGCATCGATCGGTCCATTGCCCTCTCCGAGCACCGTACGGGGAGTTCCATCCACGAGGAGCTGGGCGGTGACCTTGGTGCGCTTCCCCCCGGTCGAGACCTCGCTGCCGATCAGCCGGACGCCGGCGTCCTCGGGCAGGTAGGTCTGCGAGAAGACGTCCCACATCTCCCCCGGCTGGATGACCGTGCCGCTGCGCTCGGTGACCGCCTGGACCTCCTTGGAGAATTCGATCTGGAGCCGCCGGGGGAGATCGAGGCCGTGCTCGGTGTCCATGACGTAGGCGACCCCGCCTTTGCCGGACTGGCTGTTGACCTGGATGATGGCTTCGTAGGTCCGGCCGGTGTGCTTCGGATCGATCGGGAGGTAGGGAACCTCCCAGACGGCGTAGTCCTCGCCGATGGCGGCGAACCCCTTCTTGATGGCGTCCTGGTGCGAGCCGGAGAACGCCGTGTAGACGAGGTCGCCGGCGTAGGGATGGCGTGGGTGCACGGGCATGCGCGTGGCGTACTCGGCCACCCGGCGGACCTTGGCGATGTCGCTGAAGTCGAGGGCGGGGTCGACGCCCTGGGAGAACAGGTTCATCGCCAAGGTCACCACGTCCACGTTGCCGGTGCGCTCCCCGTTCCCGAACAGGGTCCCCTCGACCCGGTCCGCACCGGCCAGGACCGCGAGCTCGGCGGCGGCGACCGCGGTGCCCCGGTCGTTGTGCGGATGGAGGCTGAGCACGACGGCATCCCGTCGCGGGATGTTCCGGCCGAACCACTCGATGACGTCCGCGTAGACGTTCGGGGTGTACATCTCGACGGTCGCCGGGAGGTTGAGGATGATCGGCCGGTCGGGCGTCGGTTCGATGACGTCCATGACGGCGGCACAGATCTCCACCGCGAACTCGGGCTCGGTGCCGGTGAAGCTCTCGGGGGAGTACTCGTAGCGGATCTCGGTCCCCGGGACGGTCGGCTCGAATTTGCGGCAGAGCCGGGCTGCGTTGACCGCGATGTCGACGATCCCCGCCCGGTCGAGGCCGAAGACCACCCGCCGCTGCAGCTCGGAGGTGGAGTTGTAGAAGTGGACGATCGCCCGGGGTGCGCCCTGGAGCGATTCGAACGTCCGCTCGATCAGCTCCTCCCGGCACTGCACCAGTACCTGGATGGTGACGTCGTCCGGGATCAGCCCTTCTTCGATGATGTGGCGCTGGAAGTCGAAGTCGGTCTGTGAGGCGGAGGGGAACCCGACCTCGATCTCCTTGAAGCCGACGTCGCAGAGCGTCCGGAAGAGGCGGAGCTTCCGTTCGGGGTCCATCGGGTCGACCAGGGCCTGGTTCCCGTCGCGCAGGTCGACACTCGCCCAACGGGGAGCGCGGGTGAGCTCCTGGTCGGGCCAGGTCCGGTCCTCCAGCCGGAGCGGAAGGTGGGGCCGGTAGCGGTCGAAGGGCATGGGGGAGACATCACACGGGAGCTGGAGGCGACCCCCGGTGTGCCGGTTGGTGTGTCCCGATGTCGTGCTCGTCGGTTCGGTGTCCATCTGCTGCCCTTCCTTTGCGCTTGCTTCTCTACTGCACTGCTTGTGCCTGCTGCCCTGCGTGTTCCTGCTGCTGCCCGGCTCGCTGCCTGGTACTGCCGGCGGTCGCGGTACTCCTGCTGCGGTCCGGCGGTCGCGGCCCTCCGGCTCCGGCCCAACAAAAAACCCCCTGGCCATTTCGGCACAGGAGGTTGCGAGCGAACGCGATGTGGCGTTCGCCGTCAGGTGAGAAGGAGCTCCGAGATCGTCGAGCGTTGAACCATGAGGGCAATGCTGCCAGGAGATCAGGGCGCCGTCAAGGGAGCCGCGGCCCTTCGGTCCCCGGATGGGAGCCGGAGCGGTCCGGGTCTCGGCAGACCTGCGCCGTGCGCCCCGTCCGGTGCGCCCACCGCGTGGACACGGTGCGCCCCGTCCGGTGCGCCCACCGCGTGGACACAGTGCGCCCACGGTGCGTACACAATGTCGTCCCGCGCCCACCCGCTTGGTAGCGTCCGGCAGCGCCGCTGTTCGGATGCGGGCGCGGGTTCGGGACGCAACGGGAGACCGGCGAGCCAGCGCCGGCAGGACGCCCACGGCAGGGCGACGCAGGCACCAGCAGGGCGCCACAGGCACCGGCAGGGCGCCGAAGCCCACGGCAGGGACGGACAGGACGGGGAGGGTCGGGGGATGGGATCGCAGACGGTCGGCATGAGCGCCCGGCTCGGTGACCGGGCCGGTCGGAGGCATCCCGACTCCTTCCGCGCCCGACGCGTGGGATGGCCGCCACACTCGTGCCGGCGCCCGCACGGGCGCACCTACCGGGCCCGTGCCGCGGGATTGCTGACGCTCGGGCTGGCCCTGGCGTTGGCGGGATGCGGTTCCTCGACTTCGGGCTCGGCCGGGCCGCCGGTCGGCGAAGGGGCGACCGCGGCGACGTCCGCTCCTCCGGTCGCCGGCTTCGCGGTGCCGCCGGTGACGGGTCACGACGGGCGGTGGCTGGTGGACAGCTCTGGCCGGGTGATCCTGCTCGACGGGGTCAACATGGTGGCCAAAGGAGCCGCCACGCCGGCCGCCGAAGGCTTCGGGTCCGCAGACGCCGCATGGCTCCAGCAGAACGGTATCGACGTCGTCCGCCTGGGGCTCACCGCCGCAGCGCTGATGCCGACACCGGGTACCATCAACCGGGCGTGGCTCGACTCCTACGTCAAGACGGTGGACCAGCTCACCTCCCACGGGATCCTGGTCCTGGTCGACCTTCATCAGGACGGCTGGGGGCCGACCGTCGGGTCCGACGGGTTCCCGGGATGGATGACCCTGACGGGGGGCGCCGTCAACAACCACGCCCCCTTTCCCGGCTATTACACCAGCGACCCGGCCGTGCAGGCGGCGTTCGACAGCTTCTGGAAGGACGCCCGCGGCCCGGGAGGCGTGCCGTTGCAGCAGCGCGTGGCCTCCATGTTCGGCACGCTGGCCTCCGCGGTCTCCTCGAATGCCCGGGTGCTCGGCTACGACCTGCTGAACGAGCCATGGCCGGGAACGACGTGGCAGCCATGCCTTTCCGACCCCACCGGTTGCCCGGCGCTCGACCGGTCCGGGCTCGACCCCTACTACGCCCGGGTCGACCGTTCGATCCGGGCCCACGACACTCGGCACCTCGTCTTCGCCGAGCCATACGTCCTGTTCGACTTCGGGCTGTCGACCACCCATGTGGCCCTGCCGGCCGCCGAGAAGGACGGTGGTCTCAGCTTCCACATGTACGCAGCTGCCCCGGCCGACGAGCCTGCAGTGCTGCACAATGCCGTCGACTGGTCCCGGACGACCGGAGGTGCTCTCCTCGAGACGGAGTTCGGGGCCACCGACGACACCACCACCATCGACCGAATGATCGGCGAGGCGGATCAGTCCCTGGTGCCGTGGATCTTCTGGGCCTTCAACGAGGACGTGGTCCACTCGCTGGCCCAGCCGCCGTCGGGTTCCAACCTCATCTCCTCCACGGTCGCGGCGATCGTGCGACCCCATCCGGTGGCGGTGGCCGGCACCCCGATGGCGTCGGCCTACGACCCGACCACGCGCACCATGACCTTCTCGTGGTCGACGCGTGGACCGGGAGGGCGGATGTACCCGCCGACGGTCCCTACGCTCTTCAATGTGCCGATGTCGCTCTACCCGTCCAACTACGCGGTCCACGTGACCGGCGGTCACGTCGTGACGGCCCGGGGCCAGACGCTGACCGTGGCGCAGGCGGCCGGGGCGGCCTCGGTGACGGTAACGGTCTCACCCCCGGGGTGAGTGCCCGGCTCCGGCATCCGATCCGCGTCGCACCGGACAGCAGCATCCTTGACCCCTCCTCCGCACATTTGACACGTGTTTCACGTCCCCCATCGATCTCCGGTAGCGGTCTTCGGGGACGTCGAGCAGGTCGAGCACGAACCTCTGGAGCGCGGTCAGCTCCGTCGACGAGGCTCGGGGGGGAAGGTCCGCATGAGAACCCCGACCGACACCAGGTCCGACAGGCGACGCTGCGACTCGGGCTTCGTCCATCCGGCGCGGGGCATGCCCCGAAACTACGCCGCTGTAGTACTAACTGAACGGTATTGGGGTGAAGGGCGACAGTCCCGGAGGTCTTGGGTCCGGGCCCCCGAGGAACACCGCGAGTGTGGAGGCGGCCTGTCCCGACTTCACAGCGTTCGGCACTGATCTCGGCAGCCGATGCTGTGGATGCCCCGGCCGTGCCGGCAGGAGCGCCGAATGCCGCATCCAAACGACGGTTCCCGCCATCGTGGCTGCAGCGCAGGACGGCACGTCGGATGCCCGCGGTCGGCGAGCGAACGTGGCGTCGGCCGCCGGGCACCATGCTGTCCCGTTGGCCAGGAGCACAGCCAGGATCCGCTCCCGCCCGTGGACTGACGGCAGGACGACAGGACGACGGCATACGACTGGTCGCCCACCCGGGCACGTTGGAGCAGGTTGACCGTGCCTGAGGGCGGGTGAAGGACCGCCGCTGCAGGCCAGCGCGCTCCGGTGGGTGAAGATGTCCCCATGGAAGCCCACGTGCGGCACGTCTCGATCCACGGTCACGACATGGCGTACCGGCTGGAAGGCAGCGGTCCGGTTCTCCTGCTCCTCCACGGGATCGCCGGCAGCTCACGAACCTGGCGGGACGTGATCCCCCGGCTGACGGACCGCTTCACGGTGCTCGCACCGGATCTCACCGGTCACGGGCAGTCGGAGAAACCGGTCGGGGACTACTCGCTGGGTGCCTTCGCGAGCGGGATCCGTGACCTTCTCGACGTCCTCGGCATCGACCGAGCGACCGTCGTGGGCCAGTCCTTCGGCGGCGGTGTCGCCATGCAATTCGTCTACCAATTCCCCGAGCTCTGCGAACGTCTGGTGCTGGTGGACAGCGGCGGCCTCGGACGGGAGGTCAACTGGGTGCTCCGACTGGTGGCGTTGCCGGCGAGCGAGTACGTGATGCCGGTGCTCTTCCCGTCGTTCGTCCGCGACTGGGGAGACAGCGTGTTCCGGATGATCAACGCTCGGGGCGTCAGGCTGGGTCGCATCGACGAGGTGTGGAGCGCCTACGCGTCGCTGGTCGAGTCGGACAACCGCCGCGCGTTCGCACGCACCATCAAGTCGGTCATCGATCCGGGCGGCCAGGTGGTGAGCGCGATGGACCGGCTCTATCTGGCGTCGTCGATGCCGACTTTGATCATCTGGGGGGACCGGGACGTGATCATCCCCGTGCGCCATGCCTACACCGCCCACCAGGCAATTCCCGGGAGTCGCCTGGTGGTCATCGAAGGCGTGGGCCACTTCCCGCAGATCGAGAGCCCGGAGCAGTTCGTGGACGCGCTCGTCGGCTTCGTCGAGACGACTGAACCCGCCCACCTCGGCGCTGGTGATCGACGACGGATGCTCCGAGCGCGGTCCGAGGCTGTCCGGACCGAGCTACGGCGGGTCGATTAGGTCCGTCGAAATCAACGGCAAGGTTGGCGACCGTGGCGGCCGCTCACCGGCGTGGAAGCGACGCATCGACCTGTCCCACGGATCAGGGGACGCTCCCCACGCCTGATCGCGTAGAGCCCTGTATGCAGGGTGGGACATGACGGCAAGTCCCCAGGGCCCGTTCCGGTTGGAGACCGAGACGCTCGGCGCGTTGCCGGTGGTCGACCACTTCCTCGCTCGCCTCGGCCTCTCCCGACTGCTCGAGCAGTACGCCCCTGCATCCGATCGCCGGGTGCGGCTCCTCGGCCAAGGCAATCGGCGTCGTGGTCTCCAACCCGGCGCTCTGCCATCAGCCGGCTTCTCGATGAACGACAGGCCGTGCCCGGGGCGGCAAGCCGACGGCTGCCGCAGCAGGGGGTCACTCCAAAGACTTCCGTCCCGACCTCAAGCAACTGGTCAGATCCTCACGGTGAGTGCCGACGGAGCGGTCCCGATCGCCTGCCGGGTGGCCTCGGGCACCGTGGAGGACTCGACCACCCACATCGCCACCCGGGACGGCCCGTGTGTGCCGCTCGGGCGGAGCGAGTTCCGCTACGTCGCGGATTCCAAGCTCGCCACCAAGGCCAACATGGAGCACTTCAACCGACATCAACCGGCACGGTGGCCGGTTCGTCACCGTGCTGCCGGCCTCCCGCAGGGAGGACGGTGCATTCCACCGCTATCTGGCGGACCATGAACCCACCTGGTGCGAGGCACGGCGCTGTCCTCCGAAACGGCTCGGGGAACCCGACGACGTCGACGAGACCACCGAAGTACCGTGGCCATCGGCCGAGGAATTCCGGGTGATCTGAGGAGTACCAAGAGGTCCGCCACCGCCAAGAGACCCGGGGACGGCCCGGCGCCAACACCCGCTACCGCCAGATCACCCACACCAAGCACCGGATCCACCTCGATGTCCACGAAGTCACCATCGGGGCCGATGTCCGCTCCGATGGCTGCTGGCCGCTCGTCACCAACGAGAAGGACGCCGACCCCGCCGAGATCCTCGCCGCCTACAAGCACCAGCCGAGCCTCGAGCGCCGGCATCGTCAGCTGAAGGGCGACCAGCTGGTCGCCCCCATGTTCCTCCACGATCAGGCCCGCATCGAGGGGCTCATGACGTGCCACTTCATCGCGCTTCTCGTCCACGCTCTGGTCGAGCTCGAGATCCGACGGGCGATGGCGGCACGCGGGCTGAAGAAGATCCCTCTGTACCCCAACCGCGTGCCTGTTCATCACCGAGCGCCGTGCGGCTCTTCGAGATCTTCGATGGCCTCGCCCGACGTCACCTCATCGACGCCAACGGCCAGATGATCCAGACCTTCCCGCCGGAGCTGACCGCGCTCCAGAGGATCGTGCTCGACCTGCTCGGCGTTCCTGAAGACCGCTACCGGTGATCGGTGGGGGACGTGAGACACGCGTCAGATGTGCGAAGGCGAGACGACGGCATCGGAAGGGGCGTCGGCGTGCACGCAGACCTCGGTGCACAGAAGACCGGACCGCCCCTCGTCTCGACTGCTCCCGGCAGCGCCGCGGGCGGACGGCCTGCTGTCCTGGACCCGCCGCCGGCGGCACGGCCCACCGCCGGCGGCACGGCCCACCGCCGGTCCTGTCGCCGGTCCCGCCTGCCCTCCCTGTTTCGCAGGCCCGTGACGCAGGCCCGTGACGGAGACCCGCCCCCCGGGTGCGCGTGGGTTCAGATCCGCTCGAAGTTCCTCGCCAGCTCCCACTCGGTGACCACCTGGTTGGCGCTCGCCCACTCCTGACGCGCGGTGTTCACCATGTGGTGGTGGACGTCCGCGCCGAATGCCTCGGACGCCACCTCGCTGCGGGCCAGGAGGTCGATCGCATCGACCAGGGTCGACGGGATGCGGGGGAGGTCGGCGTCTACGTAGGCGTTCCCGCCGAACGCCGGCTCCAGCTCCAGACCGTGGTCGATCCCCCACAGGCCTCCGGCGATGGAGGCGGCCAGGGCGAGGTACGGGTTGACGTCGGCACCGGGCACGCGGTTCTCGATACGGCGCCCCTCCCCGGAGCCCACCGCGCGGAAGCCGCACGTGCGGTTGTCCGTCCCCCATGCGAGCGCGGTCGGCGCCCACGAGTTGGGAAGGTAGCGCCGGTAGGAGTTGAGGTAGGGGGCGAAGCACCAGGCGAGCTGGGCGGCGCTGTGCACCTGCCCGGCCACGAACCGGCGGCCGATCTCCGAGAACCCGGACCCGTCGCTGGACCCGTCGCCGTCGTCGGGTGCCATGAGCGCCCGGCCGGTGGTGGCGTCCCGCAGGCTGGTGTGGATGTGGCAGGACGACCCGGCGTGCTCCATCGACCACTTGGCCATGAAGGTGGCGGACCGGCCGTGCTGAGCGGCGATCTCCTTGACGCCGTCCTTGAAGATCATGTGCCGGTCGGCCACCTCCAGAGGGTTGCCGTAGGTCAGGTTGACCTCGTGCTGACCCGGTCCGGCCTCGCCCTTGGACGACTCGACGGGGATCCCGGCCGCCAGCATCTGGGCGCGGATCTGCCCGAGCACGTCTTCGTCACGGGAGGTCTGGAGGAGCTGGTAGTCCTGGATGGTGTCCCCGGGACCCAGCATGTCCCTCCAGCGGCTGTCGGCGGCGTCGGCGAACGAGTGCCGGAAGAGGTAGAACTCGAGCTCGGTGGCGCACGACACGGTCAGGCCATGCTCCGCGGCCCGCTCGATCTGACGCCGTAGGACCTGGCGCGGGGAGACTGCGACCGGCCGGCCGTCGGCGTCGAACAGGTCGCACAGGACGAGCGCGGTCCCCGGGGTCCACGGGAGGGGTCGCACGGTCCCGGGATCGATCGCCGCATGCAGGTCGCCGTAGCCGTGCTCCCAGCCGGCGACCTCGTACCCCGGGAGCGGCGTCATGTCGACGTCTACCGCCAGCAGGTAGTCGCAGGCCTCGATCCCGTGCTCGGCGACGTGGTCGAGGAAGAACGGTCCCGTGACCCGTTTGCCGACCGGACGACCCTGCAGGTCGGGGAAGGCGACGACCACGGTGTCGATGTCGCCCGTCCGGATCTGATGGGGCAGGGTCTCGATGGTGATCACCCCAGCACTCTGACCCACTCCGGTAAGGGCGTCCAGCGGTCCCGGGTCCTCGGCCGGCTGCTCCGGGTCCTCGCCGGCCGGTCCCGGGTCCTCGGCCGGCTGCTCCGGGTCCTCGCCGGCCGGTCCCGGGGTCGAGTCCGGACCGCCGCCGCCCTCACTCGGGTGTGACGTAGGCGGCGGTGATGCCCCCGTCGACCACGAGGGCGGAGCCGGTGACGAACGAGGACTCGTCCGACGCCAGGAAGAGCGCGGCCCGGGCGATCTCCTCGGGACGTCCGAAGCGTCCGATCGGGATGTGCACCAGGCGGCGGTTCCGGCGCTCCGGGTCGGCGAGGAGCTCCGACAGGAGCGGCGTCTCGATGGGCCCCGGGCAAAGGGAGTTGGCCCGGATGCCCGAGCGGGCGTACTCCACGGCCAGCTCGCGGGTGAGCGCCAGGACGCCGCCCTTCGAGGCGGTGTAGGCGACCTGGGCGGTGGCGGCCCCCATCAGCGCCACGAACGAGGCGACGTTGACGATCGAGCCGCCGCCGGACGCCAACATGGCAGGTACCGCGGCCCGGCAGCCGAGCCACACCCCCTTGAGGTTGACGTCCATCACCCGCTGCCATGTGTCGGGCGGGGTGTCGAGGATCCCCCCGTCGTCGGCAGGAAAGACCCCGGCGTTATTGAAGAGCACATGGAGACCCCCGAAGCGCCCGACGGCGACCTCGACCATGTCCGCCACCTCCCGCTCGTCGGAGACGTCGACTCCGACCGGTACGGCGGTGCCGCCTGCCGCGGCGATCTCGGCGGCGGCTTCGCCCGCCTGGTCGGCGTCGATGTCCGCCACCACCACGCTCGCCCCCTCGTCGGCGAACAGACGGGCGGCGACACGCCCGATGCCGCTGCCGGCGCCGGTGATGACGGCAACCTTGTCGACCAGTCGGTCCACGGGCCCTCCTTCGCTCGGATGGACGAGGTTCGCACCCGCACCGGTCGCGCCGCAACCGCCGGAGCCGGTGGGATACTTCCCCCCATGTCCCGGCCCGGGCCTCCTCCACTGATCGGGATCACCACCTACCGCCAGACCACGGCGTGGTGGGCCTGGCAGCGGGACGCCGCCCTGGTGCCCGGCACCTATCTCGATCTGGTGGTGGCGGCCGGTGGCCAGCCCGTCCTGATCCCCCCGGGGGGCGGGACGAGGGAGGGTGGACTGACGGACAGGGGCGGAGAGGAAGGCGACGATGACCCGTCAGCCGGGCCAGCTTCCCTGCTCGCCCTGCTCGACGGGCTACTCCTCATCGGAGGTGGGGACGTCGCCTCCGGTCGCTACGGACAGCCGGAGGACCCGAGAAACGGGGGGACCAACGAGCGGCGCGACGCCCTGGAGCTCGGGCTGGCGGCAGAGGCGCTCCGGCTCGATCTCCCGCTCCTCGCCATCTGCCGCGGCCACCAGCTCCTGAACGTCCTCCTCGGAGGGGACCTGGTCCAGCATCTTCCGGACGTCCTCGGCACCGAGGACCACCAGCCCCGGCCGGGCGGGTTCAGTCCGATCTCGGTCGCCACCGAACCGGGGACGACGGTGTGCGCCATGGTGGGGGAGCGGCTCGACGTGCTGTGCTCCCACCACCAGGCGGTGGGGACGCTCGGTCGTGGAGTGGTGGTCGCCGCCCGGAGTGCCGATGGGGTGGTCGAGGCGGTGGAGCTCCCCGCGCACCGTTTCGCGGTGGGCCTGCAGTGGCACCCCGAGGAGTCGGGCGATGTCCGCCCGTTCCGGGCGCTGGTGGACGCGGCGCGCTCCGCCCGACCCTGCCGGGTAGCGGCGCAGAGCGGGAGCCCCACGTGAGCGAGGCGTCGACCGGGACGGGGGGCCGGATGCGGGTCATCAACCCCGCGACCGGGGAGCTGCTGGTCGAGCTTCCCCTCGCCGGGACCGAGGAGACCGACGAGGCGGTGGCGAGGTCCGTCGAGGCAGGGCCGGTCTGGCGGGCGGTGGCTCCCGCCGACCGGGCGCGGCTGCTCCGGCGGTTCGCAACGGGGGTCGAGGAGCACGCCGAGGAGCTGGCCCGACTGGAGACGGCCAACGTGGGCAAGCCCATCGCCGACAGTCGCGACGAGATCGCCATGGTCGCCGAAGTGCTCCACTTCTACGCCGGTGCCGTCGACAAGCACCGCGGCGACACCGTGCCGGTGGCCGGTGGCGTCGACCTGACCTTCCACGAGCCGCTGGGGGTGGTGGCCGCCATCGTCCCCTGGAACTTTCCCGCGGCCATCGCCTCCTGGAAGATCGGCCCTGCGCTCGCCACCGGCAACACCGTTGTCGTCAAGCCGTCCGAGCTGACCCCCCTGACCGCGCTCCGTCTCCGGGACCTGGCGCTCGAGGCGGGGGTTCCTCCCGGCGTGCTGGAGGTGGTCGTGGGCTCCGGCCCCGTCGCCGGGGCCCGGCTGGTGGAGCATCCCGACGTGGCCAAGGTCGCCTTCACCGGGTCCACCGCGGTGGGCAGGACGGTGATGGCCGCAGCGGCGGCCACGATCAAGCGGGTCACCCTCGAGCTCGGGGGGAAGTCGGCCAACATCGTGTTCGCCGACGCCGATCTCGAGCGGGCGGCCGACGCGGCGCCGGCCGGTGTGTTCGGCAACGCCGGCCAGGACTGCTGTGCGCGCAGCCGCATGCTTGTCGAACGACCGGTGTGGGACCGGTTCCTGGACCTGCTGGGGGACTCGGTGGCCCGTTGGCGTGTCGGGGATCCGACCGATCCCCGCACCCAGATGGGGCCGTTGGTTTCGACGGACCGGCAGGCCGTGGTCGGCAGCTTCCTCGGGAGCGGGATGGGCGATCCCGGGGGCGGCGACGTGGTCCCGCGGTTCGTGGGACAGGTCCCCGCCGGACCGGGCGCCTGGTTCCCGCCGACCGTGGTGGCGCCCGCGGATCCGACGTGGCGGGTGGCCCGGGAGGAGATCTTCGGCCCGGTCGCCGTGGTGATCCCCTTCGACGGCGAGGAGGATGCCGTCCGCCTGGCCAACGACACCACCTACGGCCTGGCCGGATCGATCTGGACGCGGGACGGCGCCCGGGCGCTCCGGATGGCCCGGGCCGTCGATGCAGGCAACCTCTCGGTCAACTCGAACGGCTCCGTCCGGGTGCAGACCAGCTTCGGGGGACGCCGGCAGTCGGGGTTCGGCCGGGAGCTCGGTCTGGAGGCGCTCGCCGCCTACACCGAGGTGAAGAACGTCTTCGTGTCGACTGCCTGACGGGGGAGTGCGGATCCCGGACGATCGCCACAGCGCCGTGGGGCCCGGGCGATCACGTTTCGGGAGCGGGGTCCGTCGCGTCTACCGTCGGCCCGGTGCAACCGTCGAGCCCAGCAATCGACCCGCGCCCGTCAGGGGCACCACCTGCTGGAGCACCCCCGTCCGCATCACCATGTGGGGCTCGGTCATGAGGGACGGTCCCCGGCGGGTGGCGGTGGTGACCGGGGCCAGCCGCGGCCTCGGGGCGGGGATGGCCGCTTCGTTCGCGGCGGCGGGCATGGCGCTCGGGCTCTGCGCCCGCGTCCGACCGACCATTCCCCGGGGGGCCGAGGCCCTGTGCTCCCCGGTCGACGTGGCCGAGCCCGGGGCGCTCGAGCGGTTCGCCGACGACGTGGTCGCCCGCTTCGGGCGAATCGACCTCTGGGTCAACAACGCGGGGGTCCTGGCCCCGGTTGGCCCCCTGGCCGATGCCGGGGCGGATGCGCTCCGACGGAGCCTGGAGGTGAACCTCGGGGGGGTGGTCGCCGGCACCCGTGCGTTCGCCCGACACGTGCGGACCCGTCCGGGTGGTGGCGTGCTGGTCAACATCTCGTCGGGGGCGGCCGCCCATCCCTACGAGGGTTGGGCGGCCTACTGCGCGGCCAAGGCGGCAGTGGACATGCTCACCGAGGTGGTCGCGTTGGAGGAGCGACGCCACGGCCTCCGGGCCTACGCCGTCGCTCCCGGGGTGGTCGACACGGCCATGCAGGCGACGATCCGAGCCACGGACGCCGCCGACTTCCCGGAGGTCGACCGCTTCGTCCGGCTGCACGAGGCCGGCGCGTTCAACTCCCCGGACTGGGTCGCCCGGTTCGTGCTGGACCTGGCGGACCGGGCGGCGGCGGACGGGGGACTCGGGGGTGCCGTCGTGCTCCGGGTGCCCGACGAGCCGCCTCCGTGACGCATCGGTCGGGCGCGACCCCCGCCGGGCGCGGCCGTGCCGCCCGGAGGTCCCGGGCGCCACGGTGGGCACCAGCGGTGGGTGGGGGAGTCCACCGGTCTGGGGGGTCAGCGGATGAAGGGGGGTGGCCCTCAGAACGCCGAGCCGTAGGGGCTGGACGACCCGCCCGAGCCGTAGGGGCTGGAGCCCGAGCCGTAGGGGCTGGAGCCCGAGCCGTAGGGGCTGGAGCCCGAGCCGTAGGGGCTGGAGCCCGAGCCGTAGGGGCTGGAGCCGGAGCCGTAGGGGCTGGAGCCCGAGCCGTAGGGACTGGAGGACCCAGCCGAGCCGGAGCTCCCCGACGAGCTGGAGGACCCAGCCGAGCCGGAGCCGTAGGGGCTGGACGACCCGGCCGAGCCGGGGCTTCCCGACGAGCTGGACGACCCGAAGCTGTTCTGGCTCCCGTTCCCACCGGTGCGGAGCCCCGGGATCAGCGAGACGAGCTCGTTGGACGGGATGGCGAACCCGATGTTCTGGGCGGACGTCCCGTTCGGGGTCGATCCGGCCGCCGCGGTGTTCATGCCGATGACCTGGCCCGACGAATTGAGGAGTGCGCCTCCCGAGTTCCCCGGATTGATCGGGGCATCGGTCTGGAGCATCCCGGTCAGCGTCTCGGTGGCGTTCGACGTGCTGTCGCCTGCCGTGATGGTCCGGTCCAGCGCCGAGATGATCCCCGAGGTGACCGACGAGCTGCTCCCGAGGGCCAGCGCGTTCCCGATGGCCACGACGGAGTCGCCGACCTGGACCTGGCTCGAGTTGCCGAACGTCACCGGAGGCAGCCCGCTCTGGCCGGCGACCTGCAGCAGCGCCACGTCCTTGTTCGGGTCGGTTCCGACGATCGTGGCCGGGAGCTGCGTGCTCGATCCGTTCAGCGCCACCGTGACCGAGGTGGCGCCGGCGATGACGTGGTTGTTGGTCAGCACCTCCCCGGTGGACGTGATGATCATCCCCGTGCCTTCGTCCTGGGACGTGCTCCCGTCGGTGGCGGTCACCTCGACGATGGACGGGGAGACGGACTTGACGATCTGGGTGATCGGCGACGCGGCGGGCGAGCTCGACGCCACCTTGATGGCGGGCACGGCGGCCGCCGCGACGCCGGTGCTCCGGTGGCCTGCGGCCACGGCCGCCCCGGCGCCGCCGGCGGCCCCGAGGAGGACGGCGACGGCGACCACCGTCGCGGAGGCACGTCTGCGCCGCGGGGCGCGCCGCGAGGCACCGCCGCCTGCGGACCACGGTGGCGGTCCGACCGCTCCGCCGCCGGCGAGGGGCCAGCCTGCCGCCGGTGGTCCCCCCACCCCTCCTCCGCTCTGGGTCGGCACGTCCGTCCACTGTGGGACCCGGCCGGTGGGAGCGGGCTCGAGTGAGGACCAGTCGGGAGCGGCGGGATACCGGTCGGGGGGCGTCGAGGGGGTCAGATCCGGGCGCGGAGCGAAGGGACGTGCCGGTCGCCCGACGAGATGCTCCCCGGTCTCGTCTCCGAGTGCCCAGTGGGATTCGGGGTGCTGCGGGTCATAGGTCATGGAGGCACCTTCCTCCGCGTCCCTAAGGACACCGTATGGACTCCGTATGAGTCCGAGAAGAATCTGGACTCCGTATGAGTCCGAGAAGAATCTGGACTCCGTATGAGTCCGAGAAGAATCTGGACTCCCTATGAGTCCGAGAAGAATCTGGACTCCCTATGAGTCCGAGAAGAATCTGGACGTCGGGAAGGTAGGGTCGGCGCCATGGCACAGCGCACCCGCAAGATCATCAAGCCGGCGGCAGCGGCCGGTGCGGTTCTCACCATGGCCAGTATCTGGTGGTTCGCTCTCCGACCGCGCCGCAAGCGCAGGGCCTGACCGCTCCGCCGGCCTGACCGACCAGCCGGCCCGACCGACCGGCCTGGCTGCCCAGTCGGCCCGACCGACCGGCCTGGCTGCCCAGCCGGCCCGACCGACCGGCCGAGCCGACCGGTTCGTGCTCTCGACCCGGGACCGGCCGGTAGCCTCCCTCCGTGGCCCTGGCATCGTTCCGCCCCCTCCGATCGCGCAACTTCGCGCTGGTGTGGTCTTCGGCCCTCGTGTCCAACGTGGGCACCTGGATGCAGACCGTCGCCCTCGGGATCCTCGTCTACGCACGGAGCCACCAGGCGGGTTGGACGACCCTGGTGGCAGCGGCCGCCTTCGTCCCGATGGGTCTGCTCTCACCGGTGGGCGGGGCCCTGGCCGACCGGTTCGACCGGCGGCGCTGGCTGATGGTGACCACGGCGGGGGAGATGTCGTTCGCCGCCGCGTTGACCATCCTGGTCGCCATGGGCCACGACCAGCCGTGGATCCTGGTGGTCGTCGCCTTCTGCGGAGGATCCGCCGGCGCCATCGGCTTCCCGGCCTACCAGGCGATGCTTCCGGACCTGGTGCCCCGTGAGGACCTGCTGGGGGCGATCTCACTGTCGTCCGCCCAGTTCAACCTAGGTCGGGTCGTGGGTCCTGCTGCGGCCGGACTGGCGCTCCTCCACCACGACTACACCCTCGCGTTCGGGATCAACGCCGCGTCGTTCGCCGCCGTGCTGATCGCCTTGGCGCTCGTGCGCCTACCACGGCCGGCCCGGTCACCGGGGGGCGTGGGCATGGCGGAACGCATCGCGGACGGGGTGCGCGCCGCCTGGTCGGAGCCCGGTTGCCGGAGCGCGGTGGTGATGATCGGCATCGTCGCGCTGCTCGCCTCTCCGTTCATCGCGCTGGTCCCGGTGATGTCGGCCGCGCTCCACCACGGCGAGGGCGGCACCGCCGTGCTGGTGACGGCCCAGGGGGTCGGGGCGGTGGCCGGCGCCCTGGTCCTCCCCACCCTGGCGGAGCAGCTGGGCCGTCAGCGGATCGTGCGGGGGTCGCTCTTCCTGCTGCCGCTGCTGCTGGTGAACTACGGCATCTCCCCGACACTGTGGTGGTCGGCGATCACGTTCACCCTGGTGGGCGCCGGCTACATCGCGGTGCTGGCCGGTCTGAACACCGTCGTGCAGATCCGCGCCCCCGCCGAGGCCCGGGGGCGGGTGCTCGGCGTCTACATGATGGTGCTGGGGATCGTCTATCCGGCGGGTGCGGTGGTGCAAGGGCTGATCGCCGACCACGTCGGGGTGCGGGCGGTGACGGTCGGGGGCGCCCTTGCCCTGCTGGTGGTGCTGGGTCTGCTGGCCGTGGGCCGGCCCGGGCTGCTGGCCAACCTCGGGGACCCGCCCGAGCCGGTCGCCCTGCCGGTGATGGCCGCCGGTGGGACCGCTCCCGCATCCTCGCCCGGCCCACCGTCCCTGCGAACGGAGGTGACGGCGACCCGTCCGGCTGCCGGCGCTCCCGCGGGAGGTCCACCGGCAGTGGAGCCCAGTTGACATCTGTCCCGGCCGTCCCTCCCGGTGTCGAGGTGCTCACCGCCGCGTCAGCCGAGGCGGCCCAGCGGCGGGCTGCCGGAGCGTTGGCGGCCCGGGGGCTCGCCCGAGGGGACCGGGTTGCGTTCTGCCTCCCCTCTTCCGCCGCACTGCTCTGTGCGGTACTCGGGGCGCTCCGGACCGGCGTGATCCCCGTCCTCGTCAACGCCACCCTGCTCGACGCGGAGCGCGATGCGCTCGTCGCCGACAGCGACCCGGCACTGGTGGTGACCGAGCCGGCCGGCCTCGCCGCGCTCGACGACGGCCCGCCGGTGGACCTGGCCCCCTACCCCCTCGGGCGCCCCATGCACTACACCTCGGGGACGACGGGCCGGGCGAAGGGGGTCTGGTCGGGGGTGTGGGACCCGGTGGCCGCGGCGTCCGCCTTCGCCGACGAGGCCGACCTGTGGGGGTTCGGACCCGACGACGTCCACCTGGTCTGTTCGCCGCTCTACCACTCGGTCGCCGTCCGATTCGCCGGGGGGACCCTGCTGCGGGGCGGAACGTGCATCGTGCTCGGACGCTTCGAGGCCCGAGTCGCCGGCGACGTGCTGGCGGGCGCGGCCGGTCCGGTCCCCACCACCACGTTCATGGCACCGACCGCCCTGCAGCGGGTCCTCGCCCTCGGGCCGTCGCCCGCTCCGCTCGACCACCTTCGCCTCTTGGTCCACGCCGGGTCGCCCTGCCCGGACCCGGTCAAGCGCGCCGCTCTGTCGCGGGTGAGGGCCGGGGCGCTCTGGGAGTTCTACGGCTCCACCGAAGGCCAGTTCACGGCGTGCTCACCGGAGGAGTGGGAGCGGCATCCCGGCACCGTTGGCCGGGCCCGGCCGGGACGGACGCTCTCGGTCGACCCCGAGGGGACCGTCTGGTGCCGGCCGCCGGCGTTCGCCCGGTTCGAGTACTGGCGGGACGCCGCTTCCACCGCCGCCGCGTGGCGCGACGGGGCGTTCACCGTCGGCGACCTGGGACGGCTCGACGACGACGGGTACCTCTACCTCGACGGCCGTCGCGACGACCTCATCATCTCCGGCGGGGTGAACGTGTACCCGGCCGAGGTGGAATCGGTGCTCTGTGACGTCCCCGGCGTGGAAGCGGTCGCGGTGTTCGCCGTCCCCGACGAGGCGTGGGGGCAGCGGGTGGCCGCCGCGGTGGTCCCCGCCGGTGGGCTGCTCCCGGGCCGGGCGGCGGACGGGCTCGTGGACGCGCTCCGCGCCCGGGCAGCCTCGCGCCTGGCACCGTACAAGCGGCCGAAGGAGTACGTGGCGGTGGACTCCCTGCCGACCACCGCCACCGGCAAGGTCCAGCGGGGGAGGATCCTCGACCAGCTCGGCTACCGGTCCGGGGCGTCGTGGGGGAGAATCGACCCATGACCTCCGATGCCGGCCCCCCACTCGCCTCCGTCAACCCCGCCACCGGGGAGCTGCTGGAGTCCTTCGAGCCGTACGACGCCACCGAGGTGGAGCGGCGTCTCGAGACCGCCGCCCGGGCCGCGACCGCCTGGGCGGCCACCGGCTTCGAGGCTCGCCGGCGTCTGCTGGTGACGGTGGCCGAGCTGCTCGAAGGGGAGCTTCCCGACCTGGCCCATCTCCTCACCACCGAGATGGGCAAGCCCTTCGCCCAGGCCAAGGGCGAGGTGGGCAAGTGCGCCAAGGCGTTCCGGTGGTTCGCCGAGCACGGAGAGGCCCTGTTGGCCGACGAGGAGGTGGCCACCGACGCGTCGTCGGCCCGGGTGATCTATCAGCCGCTCGGGCCGGTGCTCGCCATCATGCCGTGGAACTTCCCGCTCTGGCAGGTGGTGCGGTTCGCCGCACCGGCGGTGATGGCGGGCAACGTGGGCCTGTTGAAGCACGCGCCGAACGTGTCGCGGACCGCGCTGGCGCTCGAGGACCTCTTCCGGCGGGCCGGCGCCCCCGACGGGGTCTTCCAGACCCTGCTCATCGGCGTCGACCAGGTGCCGGCCCTCATCGCCGACCGCAGGGTGAAGGCGGTGACCCTCACCGGCAGTGTCGGAGCGGGCCGGGCGGTGGCCGCCCAGGCCGGCTCCGCGATCAAGAAGGTCGTGCTCGAGCTGGGGGGGAGCGACCCGTTCATCGTGCTGCCGAGCGCCGACCTCGACCGGGCGGTGGCGGTGGGGGTCCAGGCCCGCAACCAGAACAACGGGCAGTCGTGCATCGCCGCCAAGCGGTTCATCGTCCACGACGCGGTCTACGACGCGTTCACGGACGCCTTCGTGGCAGCCACCGCGGCGCTGGTGGTCGGTGACCCGTTCGATCCCGCCACGGAGATCGGGCCGTTGGTGACCGAGGTGGCCCGGGACCACATCGAGGCCCTGGTGGAGGACGCCCGCGCCCACGGGGCGTCGGTCCTCTGCGGCGGGGAACGCATGACGGGGCCGCAGGGACCCGACCGGGCCGGCTACTTCTACCGGCCGACGGTGTTGACCGGCATCACCCCGCAGATGCGGGTCGCCACCGAGGAAGTGTTCGGGCCGGTGGCCCTCCTCTACCGGGTGGGCTCGGCCGAGGAGGCGCTGGCTGTGGCCAACGGCACGGACTTCGGGTTGGGGTCGAGCGTGTGGACTGCCGATCCGGAGGAGCAACAGCGCTTCGTCCTGGGCCTGGAGGCCGGCCAGGTGTTCGTCAACGGCATGGTCGCCTCGATGCCCGAGCTGCCCTTCGGAGGGATCAAGACCTCGGGGGTCGGGCGCGAGCTGTCCGCCCACGGGATCCGCGAGTTCTGCAACGTGAAGTCCGTCTGGGTGGCCTGACCGGTCGACCCCCCGTCTGGCCCCGGCCGGCACCGACCCCGTCCGGCCCCCGATCCCGACCCCGACCCCGCTGGCTGACCACCGACCGGCCTCGTGCAGCCCGTGACCGTGGTTGTTTGCCACACTGGTCCCATGCGCGTCTACCTCGACCACGCGGCCACGACACCGATGGTCCCCGCGGCCGTCGACGCCATGCTCCCGTTCCTCACCGGTCCGGCGGGGAACGCGTCCGGGGTGCACGCGGATGCCCGTAGGGCCCGCCAGGCGGTGGACGGGGCCCGGGAGCGGATCGCCGCTCTCGTCGGGGTGGAGTTCGGAGAGGTCGTGTTCACCGGGGGCGGTACCGAGTCGGACAACCTGGCGGTGGCGGGCGTACTCGAGGCGGTGCTGGCCGACCCCTCGTCCCGGTCCCGCCCGACCCGGCCCGTGCACCGGACCCCGCCCCCGTCCGGCACCGGCACCGGGACGGTGGTCTGCGCGGCGATGGAGCACCATGCGGTGCTGGAGGCCTGCCGGGCCGCTGCGACCCGGCACGGGATCGAGCTGCGGGAGGTGCCGACCGATCGGAGCGGCGTGGTGGACCTCGCGGCCCTGGAGCAGGCGTGCACGCCGGACGTGCTGCTGGTGTCGGTGATGGCGGTCAACAACGAGATCGGGACGGTGCAGCCCCTGGCGGAGGTGGCGGCGATCGCGCGCCAGGGTGCCCCGGGGGCGGTGCTGCACTCCGACGCCGTCCAGGCCGCTCCGTGGATGGACCTGGCACCGATCGCGGCGCTGGCCGACCTGGTCTCCGTCAGTGCCCACAAGTTCGGCGGTCCCCAGGGCGTCGGAGCGCTGCTCGTCCGGGACGGGACCCCGCTCCGGCCGGTCGCCCGGGGCGGGGGCCAAGAGCGCGACCGGCGCAGTGGCACCTTGAACGTCGCCGGGATCGTGGGCATGGCCGCCGCACTCGAGGTGGCGGTGGGCGACCTCGGTGCCCGTGGCCCGGCCGTCACCGCGCTCCGCGATCGGTTGGCCGACGGGGTCGCCGCCGCCGTCGGAGAGGTGGGGGAGACCGGGGACCGGGACCGGAGGGTGCCCGGCACGGTCCACCTACGGTTCGCTGGGATCGAGGGGGAGGCCATGGTGGTGCTGCTCGACCAGTTGGGCGTCTCCGTGTCGGCCGGAGCGGCGTGCTCGAGCGGGGCGGTAGGCCCGAGCCACGTGCTCTCGTCCATGGGGTTCGAGGGCCCGGCAGCGTCCAGCGGGGTCCGGTTCTCCCTGGGGCCGGGCTCGACAGCCGCCGAGATCGACCGTGCCGTGGCCGCCGTCGGGGATGCGGTCGCCCGGCTGCGAAACTAGGCGGATGCGAGTGCTGGTGGCCATGTCCGGTGGGGTCGACTCCTCGGTGGCGGCCGCCCTGGCCGCGGACGAGCACGGTCCGGACCAGGTGGTCGGCGCCACCCTCAAGCTGTGGGGCGGCGCTTCGGACTCGGGCTGCTGCTCGGTCGCCGACGTGGAGGACGCCCGACGGGTGGCCGGGCAGCTCGGCCTGGTGCACCACGTGTTCAACTTCACCGACACCTTCGAGGAGAAGGTGGTGGCGCCGTACGTGGCCGGGCACGCCAGCGGTCGGACCCCCAATCCGTGCATCGAGTGCAACCGGCACCTGAAGTTCGACCGGCTCCTCGACCGGGCTCGAGCACTCGGGTTCGACGCGGTCGCCACCGGCCACCATGCCCGGCGGGCCGTCACCCCGGGCGGCCGGTACCGGCTCCTCCGCGGTGCCGACCCAGCGAAGGACCAGTCCTACGTCCTGGCCATGCTCGGGCAGCGTCAGCTGGCCCACTCACTGTTCCCGGTGGGGACCATGGACAAGGCGCAGGTTCGTCAGGAGGCCGCCCGCCTCGGCTTGCGCACCGCGGACAAGCCGGACAGCCAGGACGTCTGCTTCATCCGGTCCGACCAGGGCCGGGAGGCCTTCTTGGCGGACCGGGTCCCGTTGCATCCGGGTCGCCTGGTCGACCACGCCTCCGGCCGCGACCTCGGACCGGTCGGGGCGGTGGAGCTGGTGACGGTCGGCCAGCGCCGGGGCATGGGCCACGGGGTGGACGGTCGCCGGCGCTACGTGACGGCGGTGGACGTGCCCGCCCGGCGGGTCAGCGTCGGTCCGCCCGAGGCGGCCGAGTCCGTGGGGTCCCGGCTCCGCTCGGTGCGCTGGGTCGACGGGGACCCGACGACCGGCGGGTCGGGCGGCCCCTCCCGGTCGTGCGCGGTGCTGGCCCAGTGCAGCGCCCACGGGCGCCCGGTTCCGGCCACGGTCCGCGGCGAGGACCACGGGTCGTTGTCGGTGCGGTTCTCCTCGCCCCAGCGGCGGGTCGCGCCCGGCCAGACTGTGGCGCTGTACGACCCGTGCGACCCCGATGCCGTGCTCGGCTCGGGCATCGTGGACTGAGCGTGGGACCCGACGGAGGGCACCGGAGCGGCGCCGCCGACGCGGTGCCCGCCCGGATGGCCGAGCTGCGCTCGCTCATCGAGTACCACAACGACCGGTACCACCGGCTCGACGACCCGGAGATCCCCGACGCCGACTTCGACGCCCTGGTGCGCGAGCTGCGTACCCTCGAAGCCGCCCACCCCGAGCTGGCGACGGCCGACTCGCCGACCCGGGAGGTGGGGGCGACACCCTCCACCCAGTTCGCCCCGGTCAGGCACCGGGTGCCGATGATGAGCCTGGACAACGCGTTCAGCGCTGCCGAGCTGGAGGCCTGGGCCGGCCGGCTGGCCAAGCACGTGCCGGAGCGCACGACCCTGGTCTGCGAGCTCAAGATCGACGGGCTGGCCATGTCCCTGCTCTATCTCGACGGGGTGTTCGCCCAGGCGGCCACCCGCGGCGACGGCCGCACGGGTGAGGACGTGACGGCCAACGTGGCCACCATCGGCGAGATCCCGGGCCGTCTCGACCCCGCCGTCGGGACCGCGCCGGCGGTCCTCGAGGTGCGCGGCGAGGTGTACATGTCGATCGCCGCCTTCGAGGACCTCAACCGGCGCCAGCAGGCCGCCGGGGAGAAGCTCTTCGTGAACCCCCGCAACTCCGCGGCCGGCTCGCTCCGCCAGAAGGACCCTGCGGTCACCGCGACCCGCGCCCTGTCGTTCTGGGCCTACCAGGTCGGGGAGTGGCGGATCGCCCACGAACCGGACAGGCACGGCGGGTCGTGGCCGGTGACCTCGCACGAGGCGACCCTGGAGTGGCTCCAGCGGGCCGGGTTCCCGGTGAACCCCGAGCGGAGGGTGGTCGGGGGGTTCGACGAGGCGCTGGCCTTCTGCCGCTACTGGGAGCAGCACCGCCACGACCTCGGGTACGAGATCGACGGGGCCGTGATCAAGGTGGACGACCTCAGGCTGCAGGACGTGCTGGGAGCCACCTCGCGTGCGCCGCGGTGGGCGATCGCCTACAAGTTCCCTCCCGAGGAGCGCACGACGATGCTGCGCGCCATCGAGGTGTCCATCGGGCGCACCGGGAAGGCCACCCCCTTCGCCGTGCTCGACCCGGTGTTCGTCGGGGGGTCCACGGTGGCGCTGGCCACCCTGCACAACGCCGACCAGGTGCAGCTGAAGGACGTCCGGCCGGGGGAGACCGTCATCGTGCGCAAGGCGGGGGACGTCATCCCCGAGGTGGTCGGCCCGGTGCGCCGGCCGGGGGGTCGCCGTCCTCCGCCGTGGACCTTCCCGACCGTCTGCCCGAGCTGCGGTGGACCGCTCGTCCGGCTGCCGGGGGAGAGCGACACGTTCTGCACCAACCTCGACTGTCCCGGCCAGCGGGTCCAGCGCATCGCCCACTTCGGCTCGCGGTCGGCTATGGACATCGAGGGCCTCGGCGAGCAGCGGGTCGATCTGCTGGTCCGCAGCGGCCGGCTCCTGGACGTGGCCGACCTCTACTCGTTCACGGCGGACACCTTCGCCGGGCTCGAGGGGTTCGCGGCACGGTCGGTGGCCAACCTGCTCGCCGCCATCGGCGAGTCCCGGCACCGGCCGCTCCACCGTCTCCTGGTCGGCCTGGGCGTCCGCCACCTCGGTGAGGTCGGATCCCTCGCCCTGGCCCGTGCCTTCGGGACCATGGACGCCGTCGCGGAGGCCGAGGAGGAGGCCCTCGCCGCGGTCGACGGGGTGGGACCGGTGATCGCCACCAGCGTGGTGACCTGGTTCGCCTCGCCGGTCAACCGGGCCGTCGTCGCTCGCCTGGGATCGGCCGGGGTGTCCATGGTGGAGCCGGTGACCGCGCCCGGAGACGTGGCGGGAGGGGGCGTCCCCCAGAGCCTGGCGGGACGCTCCGTCGTGGTGACCGGCACCCTGGACGGGTACACCCGGGAGGAGGCCGAGGCGGCGATCGCCGAGCGCGGGGGCACGTCCCCCGCCGGCGTGTCGGGCAAGACCTGGGCCCTGGTGGTCGGGGCGTCGCCCGGCGCGTCCAAGGTCTCCAAGGCCGCACGGCTCGGCGTCCCGGTGGTCGACGGTGCACGGTTCTCCGCCCTGCTCGAGAGCGGGGAGCTCCCGGAGCCCGGCTGAACCGGCGGGCGCGTCCGGTGTGGGACCGCTGGACGGGACCCTCCACCGCGGAACGGTCCGCGATCGGTAGCCTCTGTGCAGATCGATGACGAGCGTCACAGAACCCATCGGACGGACCCTCGGGGCCCGCTACCGACTGGTGACCCCGTTGGGGACGGGCGCGTCCGCGCGGGTGTTCCTGGCCGAGGACCTGTCGTTGCACCGGAGCGTCGCCATCAAGCTCCTGCATCCGGGGCTGGCCGGGGACGCCTCCTTCCTGAAGCGGTTCCGGGCGGAGGCGAGGGTGGTCGCCGCGTTGAACCACCCGAACGTCCTGCAGGTCTACGACTGGGGTGAGGAGGACCGGACGCCGTTCCTGGTGCTCGAGTACCTTGCCGGCGGCAGCCTCCGCCAGATCTACGACGCCGGAGGCCGCCTCACACCGGAGCAGGCGGTCCGGGTGGGTGTCGAGGCCTGCGCCGGCCTGGTCTACGCCCACCGGCGCGGTCTGGTGCACCGTGACATCAAGCCGGCGAACATCCTGTTCGACGGGGACGAGCGGCTCCGGATCGCCGACTTCGGGCTGGCGCGCGCCCTGGCCGAGGCGGCGTGGACGGAGCCGCAGGGGGCGGTCCTCGGCACGGCCCGGTACGCCGCCCCCGAGCAGGCCGAGGGGCGTGCGCTCGACGGGAAGGCGGACGTCTACGCCCTGGCCATCGTGCTCTACGAAGGAGTGACCGGCCAGGCTCCGTTCTCCGGTGACACCACGCTCGCCACCCTGATGGCCCGGGTGGGGGCCCTGCTCCCCGTCCACGACGCGCTCGGACCGCTCAACGAGGTGCTGGCGCGGGCGACCGCCCCCGACCCCGGCGAACGCGACGACTCGGCGGCGTTCGGGGCACGGCTCCGGGCGCTGGCCTCCTCGCTGCCCGATCCGGAACCGCTCGCGCTCCAGACGACGGGGGCTCCTGCCGGGAGGGGCGACCGGGGCGGATCCTCCGAACCGGGAGGGGAGGAGGCGTCGGAGGGTCTGACGGTTCCGTTCGGGTTCGTGACCGGGGTCCGTGCCGGGGGCGCCTTCGACCGCACCGAGATCGGGACCGGCTGGTCCGACGCGACCACGCTCTCTAAGCCGATCGGTACCGGCGACCCGACCACGCCCTCCGAGCCGATCGGCACCGACGACCCGATCGGCACCGACGACCCGGCCCCGCCGACCGAGCTCGGGACGGGTACCGAGGTGGGCGTCCCCGCCGGGGTGGGCGACGACCACACGGAGCTGGGCACGCCGGCAGTGGCGACGGCCCGGGTGGCACGGGTCCCCACCGCACCGCCGCCGACCGCGGGGGGGAGCGGTGTTCCGGTGATCGTCCGCCGTCCGGGCACTCCCACCGGGCGGACCGGCAAGCGCCGGTGGCGGACGGTGGCGCTGGTCGTCGCCCTGATCGTCGTGGTCCTCGGCGCAGGAGGGTATGCCGCGGTGAAGGCGCAGCTGTTCACCCCGAGCCACCCGGTGCCTTCCCTGGTCGGGCGCTCGGTGCCCGCCGCGGTCCGCCTGGTCGATCCCGACCACTTCACGCTCCACCGCGCCGGTCTCGTCTACAGCATCACCGTCGGTCCGGGGCTGATCGTCAGCCAGCAGCCGCCCCCGCGCCACGGGTCCCGGGTGGTGACGGCCAAGCAGGGGACGACCATCGCCGTGGTGGTGTCCAAGGGACTTCCCCCGGTCACGGTGCCGTCCGTCGCATCCTTCACCAACTGCCACGACGCCATCCAGGCGCTCCAGGCGGTCCACCTGGTCGGGGTCTGCCCCTCCTCGGCCGCCCAGTACAGCGCCACCGTCCCCGCCGGCGGCATCCTCGGATCGACTCCGGCGTCGACCGCCCCGTACGGCTCCACCGTCACCATCATCACCTCGAAGGGGCACGCCCCGGTGACCGTCCCGACGGTCACCGGCCCCCAGAGCAGCTACGGGGCTGCGGCGGCCGCCCTCAAGGCGGTGGGCCTGGTCCCGGTCGAGGCGAGCCAGTACAGCGCCACCGTCCCCGCCACCCAGGTGATCGGCACGTCCCCGGACCCGTCCGCCGGCCCGGTCCCGTTCGGCTCCACCGTGACCGTCGACGTGTCGAAGGGACCCCAGCCGGTCACCATCCCCGACGTGCTGTACTCCGGTGTCTCCTCGGCCGTCAGCGAGCTCGAGGCGCTGGGCCTCAAGGTGACCACCTACGGGCCGTCCGGATCGGGCATCGTGGTCTTCTGTGATCCGTCGGCCGGGACCCAGGTCCTCCCGGGCACCACGGTGGTGCTCGACACGATATGAGCTCCCCCGATGGCGGCGGTGCCGGGTGCGAGCTGTGCGAGGCCGCCCGGATCACCGAGTGGTTCCACGAGGACGAGACCTGCTGGGTCGCCGACTGCGAGGTCTGCGACGTGCCGATGGTCGTCTGGAGACGGCACGGCAACGAGCCGCCGGAGGCCGACGTCGCGCACATGCTCGAACGGCTCGCCGCGGTGGCCGACGCCAGGTTCGGGACCGACGGGTGGTCCTTCGACCGGGTGATGCGCCAGATCCCGGACCACTTCCACGCCCACGCCCGCGATCCCCAGTGGTGGTCCCGGCGCTTCGGCCGGCGCTGACCGGCCGGTGATCAAGTACCTGGGCTCCAAGCGGCGGCTGGTGCCCGCCCTGGCCGTGTTGGCGGAGGCTGCGGGGGCATCCAGCGCGCTGGACCTCTTCACCGGCACCACCCGGGTGGCCCAGGCCTTCAAGAGCCTCGGGATCCGGACCGTCGCCGTGGACAGCTCTCGCTCCGCGGCGGTGCTCGCCCGTTGCTACATCGCCACGGACGCCGGATCGCCCCCGTCGCTGGTCCGCGAGGCCGCCGAGGCGATCGACCAGCTCAACGCGCTGGCCGGTCGGCCCGGGTACGTCACCGAGACGTTCTGCGAACGCGCCCGGTTCTTCCGTCCGGAGAACGGGGCCCGGATCGACGCCGTGCGCGACGCCATCGAGGAGCGCTTCTCCGGGACGCCGCTGTGGCCGATCCTCGTCACCAGCCTCCTGGAGGCGGCCGACCGGGTCGATTCGACCGTGGGCGTGCAGATGGCGTACCTGAAGCAGTGGGCGCCACGGGCGGCGCGGCCGCTCCGGCTGCGGATGCCGGAGCTTCTCCCCGGCCCGGGGGAGGCGGTGCGGGGCGACGCCTGTGCGTTGGTCGCCGGAGGCCGGCTCGGCCACGTGGACCTGGCCTACCTCGATCCGCCGTACAACCAGCACCGGTACCAGGCGAATTACCACGTCTGGGAGACCCTGGTGGCGTGGGACGCCCCCGCGCACTACGGCGTCGCCTGCAAACGTGACGACCTGCGCGACCCCGGCGGGCGCAGCCCGTTCAACAGCCGCCGCACGATGCCCGGCGCCTTGGACGAGGTGGTCCGGGGCGTCGACGCCGACCTGGTGGCGCTGTCCTACAACGACGAGTCGTGGCTCTCCCTCGACGAGCTCCACCGGTGCTGCGCCTCGCGGGGCCACGTGGAGACGGTGGCCTTCGACTCCGCCCGGTACGTCGGCGCCCGGATCGGGATCCACGGCCCGACCGGCCGGAAAGTGGGGGCGGTGTCCCACCTCCGGAACACCGAGTACGTGGTGCTGGCCGGCGAACGCCGCCAGGTGCGACGGGTCGCCCGACGGATGGCGGACGCCGGGGCGGGCTCGGTGGTCGGGCGACCCCGGTTGCAGGCCTCCGGGGCCGAAAGGGCCTGACCTGGCGCTGGTACGTTCCGCGGTCCGACCCGTGGCGGTTCGCGGGGACACGGGTTTGACCTGCCGGTCGGCCCCCTGCCAACGTGGGGCACGCCGCCCGCCCGGCAGCCGGCCGGGCGGAGGGGGCACGGACTGCGGGCGTGGCCATGCACCGCGCCGGGGCCCGGGCCGCAGGAGGGGGAGGGTGGAGCATGGGTGCACTGGACGGGCGGATCGCCGTCATCACCGGTGCCGGTCGAGGGATCGGACGGGAGCATGCGTTGCTCTTCGCCGCCGAGGGCGCCCTGGTGGTGGTCAACGACCCGGGTGGGTCGGTCGACGGATCGGACGCCGGTGAGGGCTCACCCGCCCACGAGGTGGTGGCGGAGATCGTCGCCGCCGGGGGCCGGGCGGTGGCCAACGTGGACGACGTCAGCGACTGGGAGGGCGGCAGGCGCCTCGTCGGCACCGCGATCGAGCACTTCGGTGGGCTCGACGTCCTGGTGAACAATGCGGGGATCCTCCGGGACCGGATGCTGGTCACCATGTCGGAGGAGGAGTGGGACTCGGTGATCCGGGTGCATCTGAAGGGCCACTTCGTGGCGCTCCGGCACGCGGCGGCCTACTGGCGGGAGCGGGCCAAGGCCGGGGCCTCCGTGCGGGCCTCCGTGGTCAACACGTCGTCGACGTCGGGACTGTTCGGCAATCCCGGTCAGACCAACTACGGCGCCGCCAAGGCGGGGATCGCCGCACTGACCACCATCGCCGCCGACGAGCTCTCGCGCTACGGGGTGCGGGTCAACGCCATCGCACCGGCGGCGCGCACGCGCATGACCGAGCAGACGCCAGGCCTGTCGGAGATCGTCCGGCCACCGACCGACGCCGGCGCGTTCGACGACTGGGACCCGGCCAACGTGTCTCCTCTGGTCGGCTACCTGGCGACCGAGGGCGCCATGGAGAGCGGGAGAGTGTACTTCGTCCAGGGAGGGCAGATCCGGCTGTTCGAGCCCTGGTCGATGGCCGGCACGCTGGAGAAGGACGGCCGGTGGACCATCGCCGAGCTCCAGGCGAAGATGCCCGGACTGGTCCCCTGACCGGTCGGGCCCGGTCGGGCGCCGCCGAGTGGGGGGCCGACGGGCGGGGGGCCGATGACCCCGGGACGATCGACGCCGAGGCGATCGACGCGGAGCGCATGCTCAGCGGCACGGGCGCGGGCGCCGAGGCGGGGATCGTGGTGCCGTGGCCCGTCCTGTTCCGGCACCGGATGCACCACCGGGTCCGCGGGTCGTCGCGGTACCAGTGGTGGGTGCTGTGGACGGTGCTCGCCGGCCTGCTGTCGGTCAACATCACCTTCACCGTGTTCGTGGTCGCGCTTCCCCAGGTGGCCCGCCAGCTGCACACGTCGGTGTCGACGCTCACCTGGACGTCGACCGGACCGCTGTTGGCGTTCGGCATCGCCGCTCCGGTGCTCGGCAAGCTGGGGGACCTCGGCGGCTACCGGCGGCTCTACCTCTGGGGCCTCCTCGGAGCGGCCGTGTGCGTGGTCCTGACCGCCTCGGCGCCGAACGCCGGGGTGCTCATCGCCGCCCGGCTGCTCGACGGGATCGAGGGGGCGGCCACCGGGGCGGCCTCGATGGCGCTGGTGCTCCAGGTCTTCTCGCACGAGGACCGGGTCAAGGCGATGGGCTGGTGGGCACTGGTGGGTGCCGGAGGACCCGTCATCGGGGTGACGGTGGGCGCGCCGGTGATCCAGTACTACGGATGGCGGGCGCTCTTCTGGGGCGAGCTGCCGCTGATGGCCGTGGCTGCCCTGCTGGCGGTGGTGGTGCTCCCCGGGCACCGTCCGGGGGAGGCCGGCATGGCCCCCGGTGCCGCCGGTGCGTCGGCGCCCGCGGGCTCGGCGAAGGCCGGCGGGGCAGGGGTCGGTGTGGCGGGGGCCGGTGTGGCGAGGGACGGGACGGGGGTCGGTGTGGCGAGGGACGGCCTCGGCACCGGCGTGGACGCCGGAGCGGCGGCGGGGAGCGGTGTGTGGCGGTCGCTCGACTGGGTCGGCTCCCTCTTCCTCACCGGGGCGGTCACCGCCGGGCTGCTGGCGCTCAACCAGGCTCCGTCGTGGGGGTTCACCGCGGCACCGACGCTCGCCCTCTTCGGCCTGGCCGTGGTGACGGGTGTCCTCTTCGTGCTCCAGGAGCGCCGGACGGACCACCCGCTGATCCCCCTGCGCTACTTCCGGATGCGGAACTTCGTCTTCCCCCTGGGTGCGCGGACGTTGGCCAACTTCAGCTACATGGGCGGGTTCTTCCTCTTTCCGCTGCTGGCGGAGGGCATCTACGGGTACAGCGAGACCAAAGCGGGGCTGGTGTCGACGGCGCGGCCCCTGCTCTTCTCGGTGATCGCCCCGGTGGCCGGCTACGCCACCGTGGTGGTGGGGGAGCGGCTCTCGACGGTGGTGGGGGCGCTGGTCCTGACCGGGTCGATGGTGGTCTTCACCCAGGTCGGGCTCCACCCGTCCCTGGCCGTGCTGCTCGTCGCCCTGGCGCTGTCGGGAGCCGGGATCGGCATCGCCACTCCGGCCACGACCGCATCTGCCTCCAACGAGGTGAGCGCGGACGAGCTGGGCGTGATGAGCGCCGCCCAGCAGCTCGTCACCCAGATCGGCGTGGTGGCCGGCATCCAGGTGATGGTCACCGTCCAGTCCTCCGCCCACGGTGGCATCGGCTCGCTCGGAGCGTTCCACCGGGCGTTCGTGGTGGGAGCGGTGGTGGCCGCTTCCGCCGCGCTGTGCGGGGTGTTCATGCGGGACACCCCCCGGAGCGCCCGGCAGGACACCGTCGTCTGACCACAGGCGGCCGCCCGTGGGGAGGTGCCGGGGTGCTCGCCGGTGGGTCTACTCGGTGATGGCCTGGATGCGGGCGGCCACCTCGCCGGCCGCCGGGTCGATGGTGCCGCCCTGGAGGACCATCAGCTTGGAGAGGTCACCGTCGACCTTGATCTTCCCCGACATGAACGCCTGGATGGCGGCCTGCGGGTTCCCTTCGATCAGGATCGACTTGGCGATGGCGTACTCGAGGGTGACGGTGAGGTCGACGGTGTCGAGGTGCCCGGTGTCGAGCACCAGCTCGCCGGTGGACGTGTCCACATGGGCGTGGACGGTGCCGTCGCCGAAGGGGACCTCCGAGATAACCAGGTTCATGCGGATCGAGTGGGCGACCGGCACCCCGCTGCCGTTGTACTCGGCACGGATGGCCCGGGCCTCGTCGAGCCACTCGTCGCTGAGGAAGAGGTACTGGGCCATGGGTGCGCTGCTCCTTGGTTCCTTGGTCGGTTGCTGATCCCGGATCGGCCGGTGGTTCCCCGGCCGGTTGCTGCCCGACGCGGCGGCCGACATCCGACGGGGTGGGGCGGGACCGGCTGCGAACTGCCGTCCCCAGCGCCCCCGACGGCACGGCCTCCCGGAGCGGCGGCCCCTCCGGGTGCTCACCCTAGCCCCGCTCCGGGTCGCCGGACCTCCCCGCGTCTCCGCCACGGTGGTCTGCGACCCGCGTGTGCCCCGACGGGCCGGCACGGGGCCGATCACCGGTAGCATGCCCGGTCGTGACCGCTCCCCTCATGCCCGGTGCCGAGCCCTGGTCGTCGCAAGGAGGTCCGGGCGGCGTGCTCGTCCTCCACGGCTTCACGGGCAACCCCCAGTCGATGCGGTCCGTGGCCGAGGCGCTGGCCGCCGCCGGGTTCACCGTCGACCTGCCCCTGCTGCCCGGGCACGGGACGGCGGTGGAGGACATGGTGGACACCCGGTGGGAGGACTGGTCGGGCGCGGTGGAGGCCGCGTACCGCGCGCTGTCCGAGCGGTGCGAGCGGGTGATGGTGGCCGGCCTGTCCATGGGCGGCACCCTCGCCTGCTGGCTCGCCGAGCGCCATTCCGAACTTGCGGCGGTGGCGGTGGTCAACCCCCTGGTCGACCCGCCCGCCGACGAGTACCGGGACCTGATCCGCGGCCTGCTCGCGGACGGCATCGGCACGGTCGAAGGGATCGGCTCGGACATCGCCAAGGAGGGATCGGTGGAGTCCTCCTACCCGGAGTCCCCACTGGCGGCGGCCCTCTCCCTCTTCGGGGGGGTCGATGAGGTGGCCTCCCGGCTGGCGGACATCCGGTGCCCGACCCTGCTGCTGAGCAGCCGGGTCGACCACGTGGTGGCACCCGAGTCCGGCGACCTGTTGGAGCGCACGGTGGGAGGTCCGCTCGAGCGGGTGTTCCTCGAACGCAGCTACCACGTCGCCACCTTGGACTGGGACGCCCCGGTGGTGGAGGAGCGGGTGGTGGCATTCGCCGGCAAGGTCCTCGGACCCCAGGGACCGGCTCCCGACGGGGGCCCACGGTGACCGACGGACCGGCCCGGATCACCCGGGACGAGGTGGCCCATGTCGCCCGGCTCGCCCGGCTGCACCTCACCGACGCCGAGCTCGAGCTGTTCACCGGGCAGCTTGCCGTGATCCTCGACCACGCTGCCGACGTGGCCACGCTCGACCTCGAAGGGGTCGCCCCGACCGCCCACGCCATGGCCGTCACCAACGTGCTCCGCAGCGACACGCCCCGGCCCGGGCTCGACCGGGACGAGGTGCTGGCGGCCGCCCCCGACGTGGAGGACCACCGGTTCCGGGTGCCCAAGCTCCTCGGGGAGGCGCCGTGACCGCGGCGCCGACGGCAACCGAGGTCGCTTCGGCGGTCCGTTCCGGGACCGTGCGGGCCGCCACCGTGCTGGAAGGGCACCTGGCGGCCATCGACGCGGCCGAAGCGGGGATCCACGCCTTCAACCTGGTCACCAGGGAGCAGGCCCGGAGCGATGCGGCGGCGGTCGACGCCGCGGTGGACGCCGGGCACGATCCCGGCCTCCTCGCCGGAGTGCCGGTCGCCCTGAAGGACAACCTGTGCACCCGGGGGGTTCCGACCACCTGCTCGTCCGCCATCCTCGCCGGGTGGCGCCCCCCCTACGACGCGACCGTGGTGACCCGGTTGCGCCGGGCGGGGGCGGTCGTGGTGGGCAAGACGAACATGGACGAGTTCGCCATGGGCTCGTCCACGGAGACCTCGGCCACCGGGCCCACCCGCAACCCCCACGACCTCGACCGGGTCCCCGGCGGCTCCTCCGGCGGGTCGGCGGCGGCCGTGGCCGCCGGGTTCGCACCGATCGCCCTCGGCTCGGACACCGGAGGCTCCATTCGCCAGCCTGCCGCCCTGTGCGGCGTGGTCGGGATGAAGCCGACCTACGGCACCGTCTCCCGGTACGGGCTGGTCGCGTTCGCCAGCTCCCTCGACCAGGTCGGCCCCTTCGCCCGGTCGGTCGCCGACGCCGCGCTCTGCTTCGACGTGATCGGCGGGCACGACGAGGCCGACTCCACCTCGCTGAACCGTCCGACCCCGCGGGTCCTCTCGGTGCTCGACGACGGGGTCGAGGGGATGACCGTGGGCGTGCTCGCCGAGTTTCTCGACGGCGCCGATCCGGTGGTCGTCGCACGCGCCCGTGCCGCGGCCGAGGCGCTCGCCGCGGCGGGTGCGCGGGTCGAGGAGGTCTCGGTCCCCGAGGTGGCCCTCGCCCTGTCCGCGTACTACCTCATCGCTCCCGCCGAGGCCTCGTCCAACCTGGCCCGCTACGACGGGGTCCGGTTCGGGCTCCGCGTCGACGCCGACGACACGGTGGCGATGAACACCGCCACCCGGTCGGCCGGGTTCGGCGCCGAGGTCAAGCGACGGGTCATGCTCGGCACCTACGCGCTCTCCGCCGGCTACATGGACGCCTACTACGGCAAGGCCCTCCGGGTCCGCACCCTGATCATCGAGGGGTTCGCCCGGGCGTACCAGCGGTGCGACGTGCTGCTCGGACCGACGACGCCCACCACCGCGTTCCCCCTGGGCGCCAAGGTCGGAGACCCGCTGTCCATGTACCTGTCGGACGTGTGCACCATCCCGACCAACCTGGCCGGTCATCCGGCCATCAGCGTCCCGTTCGGGACGGACGACGCCGGGCTCCCGGTCGGCGTGCAGCTGCTGGCGCCGGCGCTGGCCGAGAGCACGCTGTTCCGGGCGGCGGCCGTGGTGGAGGCGGCCGCGCCGGACGGCTCGGGTCGAGGTGGGGGGACGACATGACCGACGGTTGGCACCTGGTGATCGGGCTCGAGGTGCACTGCGAGCTCCGCACCGAGACGAAGCTGTTCTGTGGATGCCGCAACATGTTCGGGGACGAGCCGAACACGAACGTCTGCCCGGTGTGCCTCGGCCTGCCCGGCTCGCTCCCGGTGCTGAACCAGCGGGCGGTGGAGCTGGCGATGGCCATCGGCACCGCGCTGCACTGCGACATCCGTCCGTCGACCTTCCACCGGAAGAACTACTTCTACCCGGACCAGGCGAAGGACTACCAGATCAGCCAGTACGACGAACCGATCAACGTGGACGGCTGGCTCGAGCTGCCCGACGGGTTCCGGGTCCGTATCGAGCGCGCCCACATGGAGGAGGACACCGGGAAGACGACCCACGCGGGAGCCTCCGGACGGATCCACGGTGCCGACTACTCGCTGGTCGACTACAACCGGTCGGGCGTGCCCTTGGTGGAGATCGTGAGCGCCCCGGACCTCCGGGACGCGGCGCAGGCGCGCGCGTACGCCACCGAGCTGCGCGCCATCCTGGTGGCGAGCGGTGCCTCGGACGGGAAGATGGAGGAGGGCTCGATGCGCGTCGACGCCAACGTGTCCGTGCGGCGGTCGCCCGACGCCCCGTTCGGCACCCGGTGCGAGATCAAGAACCTCAACTCGGTCCGCTCCCTCGGGCGCGCCATCGAGTACGAGGCGGAACGCCAGATCACCCTGCTCGAGGCCGGCGAGGCGGTGGAGCAGCAGACCCGCCACTGGGACGAGACGGCCGGGAGGACGGAGACGCTGCGTTCCAAGGAGGAGGCCTACGACTACCGGTACTTCCGGGAGCCCGACCTGGTGCCGGTGGTGCCCGATCCCGAGTGGAAGGCGGCGGTGGCGGACACCTTGGGGCTGATGCCGGCCCAGCGACGGGCGCGGCTCACCGAGCTGCTGGGCCAGGGGACGGACGCGGTCGACGGCCGGCGCGACCAGGTGGCCACCGTGGTCGACCTCGGGCTCGACGATCTGGTGGTGGAGGCCGCCGCCGCCGGGGTCCCGGTGACGTTGGCGCTCGCCCGGACCGCCAACGAGGCGGCCACCGACGCGGAGGCGGCCCGGCGGCTCGACCTCGGGGCCTACGTCGCCTTGTTGACCATGGAGGCGGCCGGGTCCCTGAGTGCCACCCAGTCCAAGGCGGTGCTCGGCGAGCTCCTGGCCGCCGGCGGCGGCGATCCGGCCGTCATCGCCCGGGCGAAGGGGTTCGAGGCGATGTCGACGGACTCCCTGACGGCGACGGTGGCCGAGGCGGTGGCGGCCGAGCCGGACGCCTGGGCGCGCTACCGCGATGGCGAGGACAAGCTTGCCCAGGTCTTCGTCGGGCGGGTGATGAAGGCGACCCGGGGCCAGGCAAACGGCAAGGCGGTGGTGGCCGAGCTGCAGCGGTTGCGGGGCTGACCCTGCGGCCGTGTCCCCGGAGCAGGTTGTGGGCAGGGCTGGGGAAGAACCGTGGAACGTGTCGGTCCGCTTGGGGAAACTCCTTGCGTTGCGGGGGAAAACAAGGGGATTTCGTCGATCGCTCTTGACGGTGGCACCGGAGCGGCGCAAGGTGGGAGACGTTCGGGAGGCGCAAGCCCCACCGGCGGACGGAGAGGACCGGGGTGGCCGCGAGGCAGGCTCCGGGACCACCGACCGCGGAGCCGAAGGCGGGGCCGCAGGGTCCGGCCACCGAGGCCGGTGGGCGTGCGGTTCCCGGCACGCTCGTCCGGTGACGGGCCGGGGCCCCAGGTCCGACGGTCCGGTGCTCGCGGCAGGGTCGTCCGACACGGCCCGGCGCCAGCGATCCGGGCGGGTCATGCCTGTGGCCCCGAGGAGCTGGGGCGGCCCGGCCGCCCGGTTACTCGGGGCCGCGGCGCGTCCGGGTCCGGCTCAGCTGCCGGCGGCGGGAAGACCGGCCGCGGTGTCGGGAGGCGGGAGGTGGACCGACGACCAGTGCGCCCCTGCGTCCGGCGACACCCAGAGGGTGGGCCCCGACGGATCGCTCCCCACCACCCAGATCGTCCCGGCCGTGCCCACTCCCACCGCGCCGTAGCGGCCCGCCGACGGTAGCGGCAGGGACGCCGGCTCCCAGCTGCCGCCACCGTCGTCCGTCACCGACAAGACGACGGCAGGGGCGGCAGTGGAGGGAGGGGCGGCCGCCAGGGGAGCGCTCGTCGACGTGGCGAGGACGGCCCCGAAGGGCGCGGCGAGCGACGCCCACACGGCCCCGACCGGGGTGGATGACACGGCTCCGACCGGGGCGGAGGACACGGCCCCGACCGGGGAGATGGGCACGGCCCCGACCACCGCGGGCGGAGCGGTCCCGGTCCCCACGGCGGCGGAGATGCTCGCCACCGACAACGTCGCCGACGTGGTCACCAGTGCCCGGTCGGGACCGGTCTGGGCGGTGCCGGGAGGGGTGGTCCTCGCGTGGGCACGGGGGGCGAGGGTCGGTCCCACCGGCACGGCGGTCCAGCCGACCGCAGCCGGCGCCCCGGTCCCGACCGGCGTCGACCGGAACAGGAGGGCGGGTCCGGGCCCGGAGCAGGTGGTGCCCAGCCAGAGGACCCGGCCGGACATCCCGATGCCCGAGAGCCCACACCGCGAGCTGTCGGCGCCCAGGACGGCACCGGAGGAGGCCACCGTCAGCCAGGAACCGCCGGCGTCCGACGTCGTCACCACGGACTGCGTCGACCCCCGTCCGAGGAGGACCCAGGCATGCACGGCGTCGGTGGCGACCAGCCCGTCGGGCACCGGGTCGAACAGGCCGGGGAGGACCCCGTCCGTCCAGGTGCGCCCGCCGTCGGTGGTGACGGCCACCGCTCCGTCCAGTTGCTGGCGGTAGCTCCCGATCCCCGCCCAGGCGACGTCCGGCGCCGGGGCCGAGACGGTGAGCCCGCCGCGGGTGGTGATGCCCGCGGGGGTGACGTCGGCCGCGGTCGGTCCGGTGACCCGGTAGAGCGCCCACAGGGGGCGGAGGTTGGCGTTCGGCCCTCCGGCCTGGATGCTGGCGGGGTCGGCGCCGACCACCCATCCGCTCGTCGCACCGGTCAGGGCGGCCGACGAACGCCCGGTCCACCGGGGGGCCACCGTCACCGGCGCGACCGCGACCTGTGACGCCACCGGAGCCGATCCGCCGCCGCACGAGGCGAGCAGGGCGGCCAGCATGACGGCACCGGCCGCCACGGCGACCCGGCGGAACCGGGGACGCTCAGGCACGCGGGAGGAGCCGCCCGGCGGCGTCGGCGAAGAGCTGGGCGTAGGAGGCCTCCAGACCGGGACCGGGCGAGCCGGTGGCCTGGGTGATCTCCATCTCCCTGCCGGTGGGCCCGATGATGTACAGCAGAAGGCTGTGGGCGACCATGCCCACCTGGGGTGTCTCGGTGACCGCTCCGTAGGCGTTCCAGACGGCAGCGAGCTGGGCCGGGGAGCCGGTCAGGAACTCCCAGTCGTCCAGCGAGGCGATGCCGTGCTCGGCGTCGAAGCTGCGCAGCACCGCCGGGGAGCGGAAGTCCGGGTTGGCGTCGATGCTGACGAACTCGAGCTGGCTCCGGTGGGCGTCGAGGAGGGTGGCGACCTCTGACAGCTCCTGGGCGACCACCGGGCAGGTCGAGTAGCAGACCGGGTCGAGGAAGGAGAGGATGACCACCTTGCCCCGCCACGACGAGAGGCTGCGGACCCGGCCGAGCTGGTCGACCAGGTGGAAGTCGGGGGCGGCCGGGGAGCCCGGGACGGACGCCAGCCCCCCGCTGTCGACGAGCGCGGGGGTGACGGCGGTAGGGGTGGCGGCGGCGACGGGGAGGGCGCCCAGCACCGGCACCGCCGTCCAGACCGTGGTGACCAGGGCAGCGGTGCCCAGCCACAGGGCGAGCGCGGGACGCCACCACGCCGGCTGGCGCCCCGGTCCTCCTGGCGCGGAACGACCGGAGGGCCCGACCGTCGGAGCAGACCGGACCGGGCCGGCGGGGTCCGCGGAGGCCGTCTGCTCCCCGGCCCGCACCGCATCCCGGGCGACCCAGGCGGCCCCGACGAACAGACCCACCGCCAGTGCGCTGTTGGGGTCGCTCCCGACCCCGCCGAGGACACCGAAGTCCATCCCCAACCACCAGGTGGCCAGCAGCCAGACAGCGGAGGCGCCCAACCAGGCCCGTGCGGCCCGCCCCGACAGCAGCCCGACGCCGAGCACGGCCATCGCCGCGACCAGAGCGGCGTTGAAGGGGGCGGGATGGCGGGCGACCGGCCCGGCCAGTGCCGCCATGGGACGGGCCAACACCGACGGCTGGGGGTTGGACGCGGCGTTGGTGAGGACCTGCCCGAGCGACCCCGGCCTCCAGAAGCCTTCGGAGGGCAGGGCCTGGAGGCCGGCCAGGACGAGCCACAGGGCCCCCATCCCCCGGGTGGACCACACCGCGAACCCTCGGTCCGACCAACGTTGCGAGGGGACGGCCAGGAGCACGACCGCGGCGGCGATGTAGAAGAGCACCGCACCGGGTGACCCGGTGAGCCAGGTGGCTCCGGGCGCCAGCACCCCGCCGAACGCCTCGCCGGCGACCCAGACCACGAGCCCCCAGGCGATCGAGGCGGACAGCCCGACGCGGGCGAGGAGGCCGTCGCCGCCGAGGATGATGGCGAGGCCGATCGCCACCTGGAAGAACACCGTGAACGCGTCGGTGGACACGCTGTGGGAGGTCCAGAGGTTGACGGCGACCCGGTCGAAGTTGGTGAGCCAGGCGGGCTGGCCGGAGAGGGAGGGTTCGACGACCATGGGGACGAACTGGCGGGGCATCGACGGCTGGGCCTGGAGGATCCCGTCGACGACCCAGAGGAGACCGAAGCCGATGCGGAGCACCCTCCGTGCCCGCGGCTCCCCGCCGGACCCACCGGCGGCGTCCCCGGTCCGGCCGGGGGCCAACCGGTCGGCGGGGGGCGAGCCGGCTGCCGGATGGGCCGGGCGGGCCCCGCTCCGCCACAGGACGACCGCCGCCACCAGCGCCCCGATCACCAGGCCGAGCTCGGCCCGGTGGGTCACCAGCGCGCTGAGGTACCGGGCGGGGAGGTCGGCTCCCTGTCCCACGGCCGGTCAGCCCACCCGGCCCGTGTCGGGCTCCGCGGTCGACCAGGGGACCCGCATGGTCCCGTCCGCCTCGATCGGCACCTCGGTGCCCCACCACCCGTAGCGCGACTCGTTGCGGACCACCGCCCGCTGGTCCAGGACGTCGTCGTTGCGTCCGCTCTTGCGGCGCTCCCCGGCGAGCCACTGGCGCGCCGGGAGGATGCTTCCCAGCGCGGCGATGTTCATGGCGAAGATCCAGAAGACGGCGGCGCCCTCCTGGACCGAGGTGAGGGTGTACATGGTGGGGGCGATCGAGGTGCTGGCCCCGCCGGCCAGCAGCGAGATGGCGAGGACCGTGTCGAAGGGCATGCCCGAGAGCCCGAGGAGCAGCCGGACAGGCGGGAGATAGCGCCGGCGACCCAGGTAGTCGACGGAGAGGACCGGCCACCACACCAGGCAGCCGAAGAAGAGGAACAGGCAGTTGACCGCGTCCATCATCGCCGGATGGGCCATGGACACCACGATGCCGCCGTCGAGGAAGAACCAGAACATCAGCCCGTAGTTCCCCGCTCCGGAGACGAGGGGGTGGGTGAGGGTCCGGACGGTCCGGCCGTGCAGGAGCCGCAGCGCGGCGACCTTCCGGGCACGGGTGGTGGTCTGCATGGCGAGGGTGACCGGGGAGGAGAGGGCGAACAGGATGGGGGCGACCGACATGAGCAGGAGGTGCTGGATGATGTGGATGGAGAAGATCGACCCGGCGTAGACCGGGATGCCGCTCTGCCAGGCGAGGGCGACGCAGAAGACCCCGACCATGAAGGCGGCGGTGCGCGTGGCCGGCCAGGTCCTCCCCCGGGAGCGAAGGACGCCCACGGCGTGCAGGTACCAGCCGACGGCGACCAGTTCGGCGACCAGCGAGGCCACCACCCAGGGCCCGGAGGGGAACGCGGTCAGCACGGTCCAGACGGCACGGATGCCGAACGGGGGCAGCGGGGGCGGTCTCACCGGCGGCGGTCGCTTCCGGGCCCGAAGGAGCCGTCGGACCCGCCGGGTCTGGCGGGCCTGACGGACGTGGAGCGGGGGACCGGTCGCGGGGTGGGCCCGACGGCCGGAGGGGCGGAGAGGCGGTTCATGGCGACCGGATCATGGTAGGACGGCCGGTGGTGGCTCACCAGTCGGGGAGGTGCGCCGCCCGGATGGCCGACGGCGGTTCGCCCGGACGCGGGCTCAGTGCCGGTGGGCCCCCACGGCCGCCCCCGGGTCCGCCGTGTCGACCAGGCACGGGTCGCCGTCGTCCGTGCACCGCTCGCATTCGAGCTCGAGGGTGCTGTGGGCGATGCCGAACGGGCGGGTGATCGCCCGTTTGACCTGTTGGCCCACCGCGTGGGCCTCTTCGAGGGTCGGGTGGCCGGCCAGCACCAGGTGGGCGGAGAGCGCCCTCACCTCGCCCGAGAGGCTCCATACGTGGAGGTCGTGCACGTCGACCACCCCCGGCACCCCGCCGATGGCGGTGGTCAGCCGGTCCAGGTCGACGTCCGACGGGGTGGACTCGAGGAGCACCGAGATGCTGCCCCGGAACACGACGGCCGCCTCGTAGACGATGATGAGGGCCACCACCAGGGCGGAGACCGGATCGAGCCACGTCGCCCCGGGCACTGCGATGAGGATGGCGGCCGACACCAGCACGGCCAGCGAGGCCAGGGCGTCGCCCGCCATGTGCACCAGGGCGGCGCGCATGTTGAGGTCCGCGGTACCGTCGCGGAGGAGTAGGGCGGCCGCCCCGTTGACCACCAGGGCCGCCGCCGCGACCACCACCACCGTCCCGGCGTCGACGTGCTCGGGGTGGCCGAGCCGGCGGACCGCCTCGATGACGATGACGATGGTCACCGCGGTGATCGCCACGGCGTTGGCCAGGGCCGCCAGGATGGTCGCCCGGTGGTTGCCGAACGAGCGCTCGGCGCTCCGGGGCCGCATGGCGAACCGCACCGCGCCCAGCGAGAGGGCGAGGGAAGCGACGTCGGTGACGTTGTGGCCGGCGTCGGCCAGGAGCCCGACCGAGTGGGCGGCCAGTCCGAACACCACCTGGACGGCGACCAGCGCGGCGTTGAGGGCAAGGCTCACGGTCAGCCGTCCGGTGCGCGTCATGGTGTCGCCTCCGAGCAGCCTACCGGTCGGACGGCGCCGGTTCGGCTGTGTCCGACAGCGGAGCGGGCCGGGTCGGGTGCGGCCCGTCCCTGACGTCGGGCACAGCCGCGGGCAACGTCAGCGGAGACCCTCCCACAGTCGCGCCGGCCGGGCGCCGGTCGCCACCTGACGGTCGAGTGCGGCCGCCACCAGGGGGAGGTCGTCGGCGTGGGTGACCCCGAGGCAGCGGTCGGCCGTGGGGAGGACCCGCACCCGACGGCCGGTCCGGGTCGCGACCATGTCGCCCACCACCTCGGGGAGCAGCACCTCCGGCCCCCGGTCACCCGGGTCGCCGCCCCGCGCCCGGGTTGCCGCCCCTGCGCTGCCGGTGGGCACCGTCGAACCGCCGCCGGCCTGGGCTCCGGACGCCAGGGCGGCATGGAGGACCGGCCAGATGGCCGGCTGGAAACCCCAGAGGTTGACCGACACCAGCACGTCGCCGTCGAGCTTGTCCGGGAGGGTGCCGTCGAGGGCTGTGAACGCCTCGCCGTCGCCGTGGCGGGCGACCTGACGGCGCTCGGTCAGCCCGGTCAGGTGTCCGCTCGCGTCGACGGCGCACGCCGCCCGGGTGACCGGGGCGTCGGAGACCACCGTGGACCGCAGGTGGTAGCCGATCAGGGCGTGCTCGTCGTGGTCCTGATCGAGGTGGCGGGCGACCAGGGCCATGGCGCCCTGCCCGTAGACGTCGTCGGCGTTGGCCACGGCGAACGGCCGCCGGTCCCCGAGGGCCGCTCCGGCCGCCAGCACCGCGTCGACCGTCCCCCGGGGGACCGCCTGCTCGGCGAAGGCCACGGCCACCGAGCGGGGCCAGCACTGCTCGACGTGGTAGCGGATGGCGGGTCCGGTCTCGGGATGGAGGACCAGGACGACGTCGCCGAAGCCGGCCTCCACCGCGTCGCTGACGACCAGGTCGATCACCGCCTCGCCGGCGGGTCCCACCGGGGCCAGCGGCTTGCACCCGCCGTAGCGGCGCGCCAGGCCCGCGGCGAGCACGACGAGCGCGGGGGCGGTGGCCACCGGCCGGTCAGCCGCCCCAGCGCAGCACGGCGCTCGCCCAGGTCATCCCCCCGCCGAAGCCGGTGAGGAGCACGTTGTCCCCCGGATGGAGCCGGTCCGTCTCCAGGGCGTCGACCAGCGCCAGCGGGATCGACGCGGACGACGTGTTGCCGTACCGGTCGATGACCACCACCGCTTTCTCCTCGGGGATGCCGAGCCGCTGGCAGGCGGCGGAGATGATCCGGAGGTTGGCCTGGTGCGGCACCAGGAGGGCGATGTCGGCCGGGGTCAGGCCGGCCTCGGCGATGGCCTGCTCGGCGGACTCGACCACCACCCGGACGGCCTTGCGGAAGACCTCCTTGCCGTCCATGAAGAGGAATCCTCCGTGGTCGCACATGAGCAGGTGGCGCAGCGACCCGTCGGCCCCCAGGTTCCACGAGAGCAGTTGGCCGGGCCCGTCGACCGCCTCCAGCACCACGGCCCCGGCCCCGTCCCCCACCAGCACGGCCACGGACCGGTCGTCCCAGTCCGTGATGCGGCTGAGGGTCTCCGAGCCGATGACCAGCAGCCGCTCGGCGCCGAGGGCGATCAGGCCGTGGGCGACGGTCAGCGCGTAGACGAAGCCCGAGCAGGCTGCGTTGACGTCGAACGCGCCGCCCGGGACCCCGATGCCGTCCTGGACGGTGGCCGAGGTGCCTGGCACGATCTGGTCGGGGGTGGTGGTCGCCAGTACGACCGCGTCGATCTCGTCGGGCCGGCGCCCGGCCCGCTCCAGGGCGGCGAGACCGGCCTCGATGGCCAGCTGGGAGGTGGTGCCGCCGATCCGGCGCTCGCGGATCCCCGTCCGCTCGCGGATCCAGGCGTCGTTGGTGTCCATGGTGGCGGAGAGGTCGTCGTTGGTGACGACCTTGTCGGGGACGGCGATCCCCCATCCGGTGACGACGCCGCCGCGGACTCCCCTCGGTGCGGTCGCCACGGCTCAGCCCGCCTCGAGGATGTGGATGCCGATGAAGGCGGCGTCGGTCGGTCTGCCGTCGAACCCGATCATGCCGCCCGTGTTGGCGGCGACGGCGAGGCGCGCCCCGGGCACCTGGCGTCGTCCGGCCTGGCCGCGGAGCTGGTCGACGAGCTCGACCACCTGGGCGATCCCGGTGGCCCCGAGCGGGTGGCCGCGGGCCACCAGGCCGCCGCTCGTGTTGACGGTCACGCCGCGGCCCCCGACGGTGGTGTCCCCGGCCAGGGTGGCCGGCCCGGCGTCGCCGGGCTTGAAGAACCCCAGTGCCTCCAGGGCGTAGAGCTCCTCGGGGCTGGTGGCGTCGTGGAGCTCGACCACGTCGACGTCGGCCGGGTCAACCCCGGCCTCCTCCCAGGCGGCCTCCGCCGTCTCCGCCAGCCGCTCGTGGTAGTCGAGGTCGCCGTTGCCGGACCGGACGGTGCTGCTGCGGACGACGGGGGCGCCGGCGACCGAGGAGCGCGCGAGCACCGCGGCGGCGGCCCCGTCGGTGAACGACGAGCACATCAGCCGGGTGAGCGGGGCGACGATGGCGGGGGACCCCAGCACGTCGTCGACGGTGACCTCCGCCTGGAACTGCGCGTTCGGGTTGAGCGCGCCGTGCCGCCGGGCCTTGACCGCGGCGGCGGCGAACTGCTCGAGGGTGGCGCCCCTCTCGTCGATCAGGGCGTTCGCCCACGACGCGTTGAGGGCCATCAGCACCGAGCCGGAGGGGTTCTCGAGCAGCTCGTGCATGTGGATCCGGTCGTCACGCGGGACGCCGTCCTCGATGCCGGCGAGCGTCTCGGCCCGGTCGCCGGTCCACATCTTCTCCACCCCGACGGCCAGCACGGTTCCGGTGCCGGCGAGAGCGGCGAGGGTGGCCATGTGCAGCGCCGACGATCCGCCCGCACACGAGTTGTCGACGTTGAGGATCCCCGCGTTGCGCAGCCCGGCGTCGCGCAGGAACGACTGTCCCCGGATGCAGCCCTGGTCGAGGAGCCGCCCGGCGGTGGCGTTGCCGAAGATCACCAGGGTGACGGCGCCCGGGTCGACCCCGGCGTCGGCCAGGGCCTCGGCCACCACCTGGTGGGCCATCTCCTCGGCCGTCCGGTCGCGGCGGTTCATCGGGGTGATGCTGGTGCCGACGATGCGTACGGGGTCATCCATGGCGTTCCCTCGTTCCTCTGGTGCGTCTCATCTGGCGTCTCCTGTCGCGTCCCGGCCGGCGTCCCCCGGTCCGCGTCGGTCCGCGTCGGAACCGAGCTCCGATCGCAGGCGTGCGAACTGCTCCAATGGTGCATCAGCGGTGACGTACACCGCCACATGCTCCGCTCCGGCCTCCCGGTAGCCGTGGACCGTCTCCGCCACCGACGCCGCGCTCCCGGCCACCAGGTGGCGTTCGAACGCCTTGGCGGGGATCCCGTAGAGCGAGGACATCCATGCGGTGCCCCGCCTGCGCCCCCGCTCGGCGTCATCGTCGACCGACACGAAGAGGACCATCGAGCGGGTGACCGCGTCGGCGGGCCGGCCCGCCCGGTCGACCTCCTTCGCCAGGCGTTCGATCGCGGTCGCGTACTCGCTGCGGTCGAGGAAGAGCGGGATCCACCCGTCGGCGAGCACCGCCGCCCGCTCCAGCGCGGCGGTTGACGATCCGCCGACCCACACCGGGACGGGAGCGGTTGCGGGGAGCTGGCGGTAGCGGTCGGCGGCCGTGCCTTCCAGGTCGCCGCGGGTCAGCCCCGCAGCCGTCCCCCACGAGCGGCGGAGCTCGGCGATGCCCTCGTCGAGGCGCCGCCCCCGCGTGGCGTAGTCGGCACCGGCCTGCTCGTACTCCCCCGCATGGCTACCGACGCCGACACCGAGGACCAGCCGCCCCCGGGAGAGCTGTTGGAGCGACGCGGCCTGCTTGGCCACCACCGTCGCCGTCCTCATCGGCAGCTGGACGACACAGGTCCCGAGCGTGGTGTGCCGGGTGGCGGTGGCGGCCACGGTCAGCGTCACCAGGCTCTCGAGGACCGGGCCGTGCCAGAAGAGGTGATCGCAGGCCCACAGCGCCCCGGCTCCGAGCTCCTCCGCCTGCCCGCAGACCGACGCGAGCTCGGCGATGGGATCAGGGGTCCCCGGTGCCCCGTCGCCAGCGCCGGCGGCGGGCTCCGCCCCCGGGTCCCCGTGGCCATCCGCCGCCGCCCAGGCCGGGGTGGTCTGCTGGGGGAGGGTCGGGAGCACCAGTCCGAGCGGACCCGTCGTCACTGGTGGTCGCACTGCGGGCACGACCAATGGTAGCCGCGTCGGGACCGGCTGCCGATGCCCGGGTCGGGAGCGGCCGGGCCGGCGTTCGGGCGGACCTCCCGGCACGGCAGACTGGGGGCATGGCCAGCGACCCCACCGAAGACGGACCAGCCGACCGCACGGCGGGCGGTGACGAAGGTTCCCCCGGCGCGGTGGCGCAGGTCCCGCCGGAAGAGCAGGAGGAACGGCTGGCGCAGCTACAGGGGATCATCGACCTGATGCGACCCGCGGTGCAGGCGGACGGGGGGGACCTGGCACTGGTCGCGGCGGACGTGGTGGGCGGGGTCGTCGAAGTCCAGCTCCAGGGAGCCTGCAGCTCCTGTGCCGTCAGCGCCTCGACCCTCCAGGGCGGGGTGGAGCGCATCCTGCGCGACCGCCTGCCGTGGGTGACGGAGGTGCTCGGGGGGGTGGACGAGTCGGTGGACCCGTTCGAGAGCGAGTCGATGGGTCGCGGGGGCTACGTTCCCAGCTTCTGAGGGGCCACTGTTCCGAGGGTCGGCGGTGTGCCTTCGGGATCGTGTCGTGTGCCCTCGGGATCGTGACGTGCCGGCCGTCGGTGCCGTCCCGGTCGAGTTAGTTAGGTGAACTAACTATACTGACGGGATGGCGCAGACAGGGACGTTGGAAGAGGTGGAGATGGAGCTGGCGGCGCGGCTCCGCCTGGCGGTGACCCGTTTGCACCGCCGGCTCCGCCAGCAGTCGGTGGGCGGCCTGACCCCGTCCCAGGCGGCGGCCCTGGCGGCCACCGAGCGCCTCGGGGCTCCGACCCTGGGGGAGCTGGCGGTGGCCGAGGCGGTGCAGCCCCCGTCGATGACCCGGATCGTCGCCGCCCTGGAGACCCAGGGACTCGTCGGGCGGGTGGTCGATCCGGAGGACCGGAGGGTCACGCGGGTCGAGGTCAGCCCGGCCGGCAGGGTGGTGCTCGACCAGAACCGGTCCCTGAAGGACGTCTTTCTGGCGGAGCAGCTGCACCGGCTGGCCCCGGACGAGCGCGAGGCGCTGGGCGAGCTGACCCGGTTGGTCGAGAAGCTGGCGGCGGTGGGGGAGCGGTGACCGCGTTCCGGGCCGCCTGGCACCAGACGTTCCGGTCGCTGCATGTCCGGAACTACCGCCTCTACTTCACCGCCCAGCTCATCTCGGTGTCCGGGACGTGGATGCAGGCCATCGCCCAGGCCTGGCTCGTCCTCCATCTCACCGGCAGCGGTGTCGACCTCGGCATCGTGACCGGGCTCCAGTTCCTCCCCATGCTGCTCTTCGGCCCGTTCGGCGGCCTGGTCGCCGACCGGGCCGACAAGCGCCGCCTTCTCTACTGCACCCAGGCGGCCGGAGGCATCCTGGCGCTGGCCCTCGGCGTGCTCGACGCCGCTCACGTGGTGGAGCTTTGGCAGGTCTACGTGCTGGCCACCCTGCTCGGGGTGGTCAACCTGTTCGACAACCCGGCCCGCCAGACGTTCGTGATGGAGATGGTCGGCCGTGAGGACACCCCCAACGCGGTCAGCCTCAACACCGTCGTGATGAACGCCTCACGGGTGATCGGCCCGGCCATCGGTGGGGTGGTGATCGTCGTCGTCGGGCTGGCCGCCTGCTTCTTCGTCAACGCCGCCTCCTATGTGGCGGTGCTGGTCGGCCTCTCCATGATGCGGAGCGCGGAGCTCTACCCGACCGAACCGGTGCAGCGGGCGAAGGGCCAGGTGCGGGACGGGTTCCGCTACGTGTGGCGGACCCCTCCGCTGCGCAACACCCTTCTCGCCATGGCAGTCATCGGCGTCTTCGCCTACAACTTCCAGGTCACCCTGGCACTCCTGGCCAAGACGACCTTCCACGGCGGGGCGGGCACCTACTCGTTGCTGACGTCCGCCATGGGGGTCGGAGCGGTGGTCGGCGGCCTCCTGGCGGCGCACCGGGCGCGGCCGACCGCCCGCCTCCTCCAGGCCCTCGCCCTGGTGTTCGGCCTGCTGCTCGGGGGCGTGGCCTTCGCCCCGACGCTGGCCGTGGCTCTGGTGCTGATCGTGTTCATGGGGGCGGCGTCGATCGGGTTCATCGCCACCGCCAACGCCTCGCTCCAGCTCCAGTCGGACCCGGCCATGCGTGGACGGGTCATGGCCCTGTACGCCATGGCGTTCCTGGGCAGCACACCGATCGGCGCCCCCCTGGTCGGGGCGATCGCCCAGTGGACCAACCCGCGCGTCGCCATCGCGGTCGGAGCGGCCGCCACGGTCCTGTCCGCCGCCGCGCTGGCCTGGCGGCACACGTCACAGGGCACCAGGGTCCAGGCGGCCGCGGCCAGGGCGGCCGAGCGCCTGGCGGTCGAGACCGTGGAGGCGGAGCCGGCACCCCTGGTGCCGTAGACCGAACCCCGGTCAGCGGCAGCCGCTCCGGTCAACGGCAGCCGCCGGACGGAGGGGACGCCGGGACCGTTCGAGCGCGGTTGGGATCAGCCGCCGACGCTCGCCGGCTTGGGCTCCTTGGGGAGGCCGAGCACCCGCTCGCCGACGATGTTGCGCTGGATCTCGGCGGTCCCACCCCAGATGGTCTCCGACCGGGAGAAGAAGAACGACGCCTGGAGATCGCTGACCGGGTAGTCGTCCCGTCCCCGCCGGACCCGCTCGTCGACCGAGTCGTCGTAGGTCCCGGTGAGGATCTGTCCGTCGAGCCCGAGGATGTCGATGGCCAGCTCCATGGTCTCCTTGTGGTGCTCGGACCAGAACATCTTGTTGCAGGCGCCGAGCGCGGCCATGTGGTGGGTCCCGTTGAGCGCGTCGGTGAGCGACCGGTAGCCGTTGATCTCCATGATCTTCACCCGGGTCCACGCCGCGGCCAACCGCTGGCGGACCACGGGATCGGCGAGGCGCCCGTTCTGGCGGGCCACGTCGATGATCTGGTCGAGCTCCCGAAGGAAGCGCCGGTGGCCGGTGGTGGCCGAGGAGCCGCGCTCGAACCCGAGGGTGGTCATCGCCACCTTCCATCCGTTGTTCACCCCGCCGACGACGTTCTCCTTCGGGCAGCGGGCGTTGGCGAAGAAGACCTCGTTGAAGTCGGCGCTCCCGTCGACCTGCTCGATCGGCCGCACCTCGATGCCGGGCTGCTTCATCGGCACCAGCAGGTAGGAGATCCCGGCATGCTTGGGCGCGTCCGGGTCGGTGCGTGCCAGGAGGAAGATGTAGTCGGCGAACTGGGCCTGGGTGGTCCAGACCTTCTGCCCGTTGATGACCCACTCGTCCCCGTCGGGCTCCGCCCGCGTCTTGAGGGACGCCAGGTCGCTGCCGGCATCGGGCTCGGAGAACCCTTGGCACCACGAGATGGTCCCGTCGAGGATGCCGGGGATGAACTGCTTCTTCTGCTCCTCGGTCGCCCACTGCAGGATGGTCGGGCCCACCAGGGTGTCGCCGAAGAAGTCCGCCCGCAGGGGAGCCTCGGCCCGGGCGAACTCCTCGTTGAGCACCACCGACTCCATCAGCGAGAGACCCTTGCCCCCGTACTCCTTCGGCCACGAGGCGCAGATCCACCCACCGTCGAAGAGGGTCTTCGTCCATTCGCGGTTGAACGTCTTCTTCTCATCCGGGGTCATCGAGAAGCCGGGCTGGCCCCACCCGGCGGGGAGGTGGTCGGCGAGCCAGGCGCGGATCTCCGATCGGAACGGCTCCGTTTCGGCGGGGTAGGTGAGGTCCATGGCCCGACATTACCCGGCGGTGAGCGCCGCCCCAAGGGCGTGGCGAGTGTCGACTGGGGTGCGGTCGCCGGGGAACCGCCGTCAGGAGTGGTGGTGGTCGCAGCACCGGTGGTAGACCCGTGGAAGGGTCGGCCGAGCCGGACCGGCAGAACAGAGCCGGCAGAACAGAGCCGGCAGAACAGAGCCAGAGAGAGCAGGGTCGTCGTGGAACATCGCCGCAGTGGTCGTCGGTTGCAGTCGCGAACAGTGAACCTCGTGGCGGGAGCGGCGCTGGCCGTGGCGCTGGTCGCGGCTTCGGTCGTCGCCGTGGCGCCCGTCGCGGCCTCGGCTGCAGTTCCGGCCGCGGCGCCGGCCGCCCATGTGCAAGCGTCGGGATACCGGCTCGTCGCCGCCGACGGTGGCATCTTCTCGTTCGGCTCCGCCGGGTACTTCGGGTCCACCGGCGGCATGCGCCTCAACGCTCCGATCGTGGGGTCCTCACCCACCCCCGACGGGGCCGGGTACTGGCTGGTCGCCTCCGACGGCGGCGTGTTCGCCATGGGCGACGCCGGCTTCTACGGCTCGATGGGAGGCACCCACCTGAACGCGCCGATCGTGGGGATGGCACCGTCCAACGACGGCAAGGGGTACTGGCTGGTCGCCGCGGACGGCGGCATCTTCGCCTTCGGGGACGCCGGGTACTACGGCTCGATGGGGGGCACCCACCTGAACGCGCCGATCGTGGGGATGGCGGCCAGCCCCACCGGCAACGGCTACTGGCTGGTCGGCTCCGACGGCGGGGTCTTCTCCTTCGGCTTCAACTACGCGGACACCACGTTCTACGGCTCCACCGGCGGCATGCACCTGAACGCTCCCATCGTGGGCATCCAGTCGTCGGTCACCGGGAACGGCTACTGGCTGGTCGCCGCGGACGGCGGCATCTTCGCCTTCGGCGATGCCGGCTTCCACGGCTCGACCGGCTCCCTGCACCTCAACCGGCCGATCGTCGGGATGACCTCCACCGCCGACGGCAACGGCTACTGGCTGGTCGGCGCCGACGGTGGCGTCTTCGCCTTCGGGGACGCGACCTTCAGCGGGTCGATGGGGGGGATCCCCCTGAGCAAGCCGGTGGTGGGCATCTCCCTGGCGGGGGCGACCACCGGGTCGGTCCTCGCTCCCGGCCTCCCGTCGTTCTACGCGGTGCCGACCCAGCTCCCGCAGGGCCCCCCGGGCACGATCATCAAGTACGAGCAGGTGGCCTCGCCCGGCGTCGACGGGACCACCTATCTGGTGATGTACCTTTCGGAGACCGAGCTCGGCCGTCCGGTGGCGGTCACCGGCCTGGTGATGGTGCCGCCCACGGCACCCCCGGCCGGCGGGTACCCGGTGGTGAGCTGGGCGCACGGCACCAACGGGATGGCCCCCCAGTGCGCCCCGTCCCTCGACCCGTCCCAGGCGGTACCCGACAGCGTCCAGAACACCATGCTCGCCCAGGGCTGGGAGGTGGTGGCCAGCGACTACCAGGGCGAAGGGACCCCGGGCATCCTGCCCTACCTCGCCGGGGTCAGCTCGGCCCGCAACACCATCGACATGGTGCGGGCCGCCCGGCTCCTCCCCGGTGCCCACGCCAGCGACAACTACGTCATCTGGGGTCACTCCGAGGGCGGCCAGACGGCCATGTTCGGGTTGGACATCGCCGCGTCGTACGCACCCGAGCTCCACCTGAAGGGCGTGGTCGCCGGGGCGCCCCCCTCCCAGTTCGAAGCCATCTACGCCTTCCTCGACGGAAGCCCCTACCAGTTCTACCTGTTCATGGCCGGTGCCGGGCTGAACGTGGCCTACGGCAACGCCATCGCCCCGCTGTCGGACGTGGTCACCCCGACCGGGATGTCGCTGCTCCCGATTCTCGGGCAGGGCTGCTACGGCTTCCTGCAGTCGACGTTGAACAAGTACTCGCTGCAGTCCATCGTCCCCACTGATCCGTTCACCGTGCCGGCATGGAAGCCGCTGTTGCAGGCCAACGACCCAGGGAACTTCACGACGCCGAGCGCGGCGCCCCTGCTGATCCCCCAGGGCGGGAACGACCACCAGATCCCGCCGGTGACCACCCAGCTCCTCGAGCAGCACGAGTGCGCCATCGGCCAGGACGTGGAGCGGTGGATCTACCCGGGCCAGAGCCACGCCGGGGTGATCCCGGTGTACGCCGGCGACATGATCCACTGGATCGCCGACCGGTTCGCCAACGGTCCCAATCCCGACCCGTACGTGCCGACCGGGACGACCGGCACCAACGGCCCGCCGACCACCACCACCTGCGCGGGCTGACCACCACCACCTGCGGGGGCGGCGCGGCCCGGTGGAGGATTGACGACACGTGCCGTTCATCTCGGACGCGCCCCGTTCACCTGCGACGCTGCACCCGGTCCGGTAGTCTGCTTTCCGGTGGACCGGGTGCGGTGCCGGACCAGCCGGGCGCGGACCGGCTGCGCGGACCGGCGGTGCCGGACCGGCGAGGGACTGCCGCTGAGGTCGACGGCGATCAGCCCCGGGAGGAACGCGGCGCTGGAGAGGTAGGACAGGAGGTGAGGTCCATGGAGCAGGGAGAACCCCCCAGTGCGCGTGGATGCACGCCCGTGGTGAACGTCCTGTCCGCACACTCCGCCTCGCCGCTCCGGTGACGACCGCCCCTCGCTGACCCGGCGGAGGACCGGTCCTGTCCGGTTCGGCGGTGCGAGTTGCACCCGAACCCCGAGGTACCCGATGACCCGCCCCCTTCCTGACGATCCTCCGAACCACGACTATGACCACGACCGGTCCGAGCCGACCGGTCGTGGACGCACCCTGCGGGGTCGACGCCCGCGATCGGAGCGCCATCCCCTCCATCGGCCGCGACCGCTCCGGCACCGCTCCGAGCGCCTGCTCGCCTCGCGGGCGATCCGCGACGCGATCGTCTCGCTGGCCGGACTGGTGGGACGCCCGGTCCGCAACCAGAGCGGGGCGGAGATCGGGCGCCTGGTCGACGTCCTTTGCCGCTGGACGGGGGGTGAGACCTACCCTCCGGTGACCGGTCTCGTGGTCCGGGTGGGCCGCAGGGCGGCGTTCGTCGACGCCTCCGCCATCGATCTCATCCACCACACCGAGGTGCTGTTGCGGGACGCCCGCCTCGACCTCCGCGATTTCGCCCCCCGCTCCGGCGAGGTCACCCTGGCCACCCAGGTGCTCGATCATCAGCTGGTGGACGTGGACGGCGTCCAGGTGATCCGGGCGTCGGACCTGTACCTCGCCCCGGTGGCCGGCCGGTTCCACCTGGTGGGGGTGGACGTCTCCGCCCAGAGCCTCCTGCGCCGCCTGGGACCGGCGCGGTGGCGGCCCCTGCCCACCCCCGAGCGCGTGATCGACTGGGCCGCCATCCAACCCTTCGGAGAGCCGGCGGAGGGATCGGCGCCCGAGGTTCGCCTGCGGACGACCAACGCCGGGCTCGAGCGGCTGCGGCCCGGTGAGCTGGCCGATCTCCTCGAGGACCTCATGCGTCCGGAGCGCCAGAGCCTGCTCGAGTCGCTCCCCGCCGACGAGGTGGCGGACGCGCTGGAGGAGATGGACCCGGAGGAGCTCACCGCACTGCTCCGCGAGGCGGACCCCTCCCGGGCAGCGGAGCTGCTGGCGGAGATGGAGCCGGACGAGGCGGTCGACGCGCTCCGCGACCTGCATCGCGACGAGCGGGAGGAGCTCCTCGGTGCCATGCCGCTCCGCAAGGCCGCGCCCCTGGTGCACCTGCTCGCCTACTCCGAGGACGAGGCGGGAGGGTTCATGACGACGGAGCTGGTGGTGGCGGCGGTGACCGACACGGTGGGCGACGTGGTCGCCCGTCTGTCCGAGTGGGACGACCTGCCCGACGAGCTCGACGCGGTGGCGCTGGTGGACGAAGAGGGCCGGTTGGTCTGGGATCTCCCGCTGATGAAGCTGGTGGTCAGCCCACCCGGGACGCGGCTGGGCGCGCTGGCCGGGGAGGCGCACCCCGTCTCGGTCGACAGCCACGCCCGGGTCGACGAGGTGGCCGAGCGCCTGGTGGAGGCCCGCCGGCTGTCGGTGGTGGTGGTCGACGACGGTCGGCCGGTCGGACGGATCCTCGCCGACGACGTCCTCGACGCGCTCTCGCCCGAGCGCGGTCGGCTCCACTTCCCGCGCCTCCTGCAGTGACGCGGCGACGGCGGCGGTGAGCGCAGGCGTGCATGCCGGCACGGGAGCGTCCGCGTCCCGGTCCGACCGGTCCGACCGGTCCGACTCCGACCGGAGCGTCCGCCGCCGGGTCCGCCGCCTGTGGCCCTACCTGGCCGCCATCGGGCCCGGTCTCATCGCAGCGAGCGCCGGAAACGACGCCGGCGGGGTCGCCACCTACGCCTCTGCCGGGGCCCAGTTCGGCTACCGACCGCTGTTCTTCATGGTGGTGGTCACGGTGGGGTACATCTCCGTCCAGGAGATGACCGCCCGCCTGGCCGCCTACAGCGGCAAGGGGCTCGCCGCCCTGATCCGGGAGCAGTTCTCCCTGCGGCTGTCGGCCTTCGCGGTGGCGGCGTTCGCCATCGCCAACGTGGGGCTGGTGGTCACCGAGTTCGCCGGGATCGGTGCGGCCTTCGAGCTGTTCGGCGTGTCGCGGTACCTGTCGGTGCCGCTCGCCGCCCTGGCGATCTGGATGCTGGTGCTGCTGGGGTCCTACCGCTACGCCGAGCGGATCTTCCTCCTGCTCTCCCTGGTGTTCATCACCTACCCCATCGCCATGTTCTTCGGCCACCCCGACTGGCATGCGGTGGTGGCGAACACCCTGCTCCCGCACTTCCTGCGGTCGAACGCCTTCCTGCTGGTGGGGGTGGCGCTCATCGGCACCACCATCACCCCCTACATCCAGCTCTACACGGCCGGAGCGGTGGTCGACCGCGGCATCGGGCCGGACGAGTACCGCTACGAGCGGGTCGACGCGGTCAGCGGAGCCATCGTCTCCGACCTGGTGTCCATGTTCATCATCATCGCCACCGCCTCGGTGCTCGGCGGCTCCGGGGCGCTGAGCTCGGCGGCCCAGGCGGCCAAGGCGTTGGAGCCCCTGGCCGGCCGGTTCGCCGAGGCGCTGTTCGGCCTCGGGCTCCTCGGGGCGTCGGCATTGGCGGCGGCGGTGGTCCCCCTTTCGACGTCCTACGCGCTGGCCGAGTCCATCGGGGTGGAGCGGTCCGTCTCCCGGAGCTTCCGGGAGGCTCCCCTGTTCCTCGGCCTGTTCACGGCCCAGATCGCCATCGGCGCCGCGGTGGTGCTCCTCCCGGGGAACCTGTTCAACCTGATCATCAACACCCAGGTGCTCGAAGGGGTGATCACCCCGGTCACGCTGGCGTTCATCCTGGTGCTCGCCAACCGGAGATCGCTGCTGGGGGACGCGGCCAACGGGAGGCTCGGGCGGTGGGTGGGGTTCGCCACGGTGGTGTCGGTGGGCGCCTTCGCCACCTTCCTGGTCCTCCAGACCATCCTGGGCTGGTTCGGCGTCGCCCTCGGCCTCTGAAGGACGGGGCGCTCGGCGTGGGGCTGGGAACGGCGACCGGCGTGGTTGCCATCGCGTGCCGATCGCGGCCGTCCGGCCGGGGGCGGGACCGGTCTGGCTACTGTGGACCCGCTCGCCGTTCGGGCTCTGGTCCGTCGGACGCGCCGGTGCAGCCGACGGTGCCGGGAACAGGGCCGACGGTGCCGGGAACAGGGGGACGAGGGGCGATCGTGGGAAGAGACGGAATCGGACTGGTGCTCGGAGCCGGCGGTGTCGTCGGCCAGGCCTACCACGCCGGCGTGCTGGGGGCTCTGGACGAGGTGCTCGGTTGGGACCCGCGGACAGCCGACGTGGTCGTCGGCTCCTCGGCCGGAGCGATCACCGGCACGCTGCTCCGGCTCGGGCTCCCGGCGGCGGACCTCGAGGCGATGGCCGGCGGCGGACCGCTGTCGCCGGCAGGGGCCGCCCTCGTCGCCCGGGTCCTCCCCGACCAGGGCGACCTCCCCGCCCCCTCGGCGGGGTCGTGGCTCCGGCCGTTGCGGTTGCCGGCGCCGGCCCTGCTCGCCCGGGTGGCCCGGCGCCCGTGGACCGTCCGGCCCGACGTGGTCGCCATGACGTTGCTGCCGGCCGGCCGGGTCGACGTCCGCGACCGGGCAGCACCGCTCCACCGCATGGTGGGCGACCACTGGCCCCACCGGTTGTGGATCTGCGCCGTCCGGCGCGACGACGGCACCCGGGTGGTGTTCGGCCGGGAGGGCTCGCCCCCCGCTCCGTTGGCCGCTGCCGTCCTCGCCTCGTGCGCGATCCCGGCGTACTTCTGCCCGGTGACGATCGGCGGTGTGGAGTACTTCGACGGTGGCGTGCACTCGCCCACCAGTGCGGACGTCCTGCGGCGCGGGGCGCCCGAGGTGGTGGTGGTCGTCTCTCCCATGTCGGCCGAGTCCCTGCCCGGCCGGAGGCCGGACGCCCTGGTGCGCTGGTCGGCGCACCGCCGCCTCGATCGGGAGGTGCGCCGGCTGCGGGCGGCGGGGGCACGGGTGGTGCGGGTGGAGCCGTCGGCGGGCATGTTGGGCGTGATGGGCTTCCGGGCCATGGACGAGGGCCGGTCGGCTCGTGTCGCCGAGGCCGCCCGAGCCGAGACGGTCCGGCGGATCGCGGCGGGCTGGTTCGAGGCACTCGGCGCAACCGGGTCGCGGAGCTCGGCGTGAGCGCAGATGCGGGTTGTGCACGGTCGGTGCGCCGGCGGGCGTCCGGGCACACCGGCCGGGCACACCGGCCGGGCACGGGCCGGGAGCCGGTAGTACCGTCGGCAGCCTGGGCCTCGGACGCAGGCCGAGCAGAGGATCCGGGGGTGGACTGATGGACGTCGACCGACTGAGCCCGTTGGACGCCACGTTCCTCCACATCGAGGACGGCGTGAGCCACATGCACATCGCCTCGATCGGGATCTTCGAGGGACCCCAGCCCGCCTTCGAGGACATCGTGGCGATGATCGAGGGCAAGCTCGACCGGGTGCCCCGCTACCGGTCGGTGGTGCGGCACCTCCCGTTCGAGCTGGGCCGGCCGGTGTGGGTCGACGACCCGCACTTCAACATCGAGTACCACGTCCGGCACAGCGCGCTGCCCGCTCCGGGGGGCGAGGTCGAGCTCCGCAAGCTGGTCGGACGGGTCATGTCCCAGCCGCTCGACCGGTCCAAGCCGCTCTGGGAGATCTGGGTGGTCGAGGGTCTCGACGACGGGCACTGGGCCCTGTTCGCGAAGACCCACCACGCCATGGTGGACGGCGTCTCGGGGACCGACCTGCTCGCCGTGATCATGGACCTGTCACCGGACGCGCCCGTGCCGCTCCCGACCCGGTGGGAGCCGCGCCCGGCCCCGTCGGGCGTGGAGCTGGCGATCCGGTCCTCTCTCGACCTCCTGCACAGCCCGTACGAGCAGGTCCAGGCGGTGCGGGCGGCGGCCGCGGTGCCCGGGCAGGTGGTCGGGCACGCCCGATCGGTGGTCCGGGGGCTCACCGCCATGGTGGGCCTGGTCAAGCCGACACCGCCTTCGAGCCTGAACGGCCCGTTGGGACCCCACCGGCGGTACGCATGGGCGTCGACCTCGGTGAGCGACATCAAGACGGTGCGCAGGGCGCTGGGAGGCACCTTCAACGACGTGGTGCTGGCCGCCATCACCAACGGCTTCCGGGAGCTCCTCCTCGAGCGCGGGGAGCCGGTCGAGCGCGTGGTCCGTTCCCTGGTCCCGGTGTCGGTGCGCCCCCGGGACGACCACGGTCTGGCGGTCGGCGACGGCACGCTCCAGAACAAGGTCTCGGCCATGTTCGCCGAGCTCCCGGTGGCGATCACCGACGCCAGAGAGCGCCTGGCCGCGGTGAGCGCCCAGATGGAGGGCCTGAAGGAGTCGAAGCAGGCGCTGGCCGGGGAGGCACTGACCTCGATGTCGGGCTTCGCCCCGCCGATGCTGCTGGCCCTGGCGATGCGGCTCTCCACCCGGATGGCCCAGCACCAGCTCAACACCGTCACCACCAATGTGCCCGGCCCCCAGATCCCGCTCTACGTCTGCGGAAGGCGGATGGTCAAGGCCTACCCGTACGTGCCACTGGGCGCCCAGATGCGGATCGGGGTCGCCATCTTCTCGTACAACGGGGAGGTCAACTTCGGGATCACCGGCGACTTCGACACCACCGGCGACCTCGACGTGCTCAGCCGGGGCATCGAGGAAGGCATCCGACAGATGCTGAAGGCGGCGGACGCGGGCGGACGCTGATCCGGGCGGGCGGAGCTGGCCGGGCGCAGGGCTGGCCGGTCCCGTCCGGCACATGCCGGCGCCGGCACCGCCCGGTGGAGTTTGCGCCGGGGCGCCCGGGCGGGGGAGGATTGCTGACTTATGCACCCATCCACCAGGGCGGACCGTGCCTAGTCTCTGGCTCAGGCGTCACAAGGTCAAGGGCCCGGCGATCCCGCCTCCGGTCCCCGAACGGATCCCGCCCCGCCCACCGGGGCCCGACGGTCTGCGGATCGCGTTCCTCGTCTACCGGGGCAACCCGCGCTGTGGCGGGCAGGGTGTCTACACGCGGCACCTGACCCGCGAGCTGGTCGCCCTCGGCCACTCGGTGGAGGTGTTCGCCGGCCAGCCGTGGCCCGAGGTCGACGACGGCGTGGGCTTCACGCCCGTCCCCAGCCTCGACCTCTACCGCGACCCGGACCCCTTCCGGGTGCCCCACCTCCGCGAGTTCCACAGCCCGGCCGACGCCCTCGAGTTCGGGGTCATGTGCACCGCCGGGTTCCCGGAGCCCTGGACGTTCAGCCTGCGCGCCCGGCGCCTTCTCGCCGCCCGGCGCACGGAGTTCGACCTGGTGCACGACAACCAGTGCCTCGGGAACGGGATCCTCGGGATGATCGAGGACGGCTGGCCGGTGCTGACGACCCTGCACCATCCGATCACCGTCGACCGCCAGCTCGCGCTCAGCCACGCCGCCAACCCGTGGCAGCGCTTCACCCAGCGGCGCTGGTTCGGCTTCCTCCGGATGCAGGTGCGGGTGGCCCGGGCCCTGCCCCGGGTGGTGACGGTGTCGCAGTCGTCGAAGCGGGACATCGCATCCCAGATGGGGGTGGAGCCGGCCCGGATGACGGTGGTGCCGGTGGGCGTCGACCACACGGTGTTCCGGCCGCGGCCCGAGGTGGTGCCGGTCCCGGGCCGCATCATGGTGACGTCGTCGTCCGACGTCCCGATGAAGGGGCTGGTCCCCCTCCTCGAGGCGGTGGCCAAGCTCCGCACCGAACGATCCATCGAGCTGGTGGTGATCGGCAACCCCCGTCCCGACGGCCGGGTGGCCCGTGCCATCGAGCGGTTGGACCTGGCCCCGGTGGTGCGGTGCATCACCGGGATCAGCGACGACGAGCTCGCCCGCAACTACGCGCGGGCGGAGGTGGCGGTGGTGCCGTCCCTCTACGAGGGGTTCTCGTTGCCGGCGATCGAGGCGATGGCCTGCGGCGTCGCCCTGGTCGCCACCACCGGCGGGGCGCTCCCCGAGGTGGTCGGCACCGACGGGGTGACCGGTCTGCTCGTCCCACCCGACGATCCGGGCGCGCTGGCGACCGCCATCGGCCGGCTGCTCGACGACCCCGGGCTGCGGCTCCGTCTGGGGGCCGCCGGCCGCGAGCGGGTGTTGGGGCGGTTCACCTGGCAGGTCACCGCGTCCGGGACCGCCGCGGAGTACCGGGAGCTGCTGGCCGCCGCCCGGGAGCGGGCTGGGCCGGAATTCCGAATCCGTGCCTCCGGCAGCGCCGACGCCGCGTCCCGAAGCAACGGAGCGCCGTGCTGACCGTCGACTATGCCAGGTTGGGGGTGCGGCCGGGCGACCGGCTCCTCGACCTCGGCTGCGGGTTCGGGCGCCACGCCTTCCAGGCCGCCCGCCTCGGGGCCGAGGTGGTGGCGTTCGACGCCGGAGCGGACGAGGTCCGCGCCGTGCGTGACACGTTCGGGGCCATGGCCGACGCCGGGGAGCTCGACGCGGAGCGCGCCCGGGTGGGGGCGGTCCGGGGGGACGCCCTCCGGCTCCCGTTCCCCGACGGCGCCTTCGACCGGGTGATCGCCTCCGAGGTCCTCGAGCACATCCCCGCCGACCAGGTGGCCATCGACGAGCTGGCACGGGTCCTGCGGCCCGGGGGGACGATGGCGGTGACCGTTCCCCGTTGCGGCCCCGAGTTCGTCAACTGGGCCCTCTCCGACGAGTACCACGACGTCCCCGGCGGCCACGTGCGCATCTACCGCCGGAGCCAGCTGGTCGGGCGGCTGGAGTCCGCCGGCATGGTGGCGACCGCCCACGCCCACGCCCACGGGCTGCACGCCCCCTACTGGTGGCTCCGCTGCCTGGTGGGGACGACCAACGAGGACCACCCGGCGGTCGCCGCCTACCACCGGCTGCTGGTGTGGGACATCACCAAGGCACCGAAGCTCACCCGGTGGACGGATCGGGTGCTCAACCCGCTGGTCGGCAAGAGCCTGGTGGTGTACCTGGCCAAGCCGTCGCCGGACGGACCCCCAATCGCCCCGCTGTCCGGCGCCAGGTCGATCGTGCCCCGGGCGGCGGCGAGCGAGGTCGCGCCGGGGGAGGGCGGGCCCGGCACACCCCAGCGCCGGGCGTCGACGGTGGGCTCGGGCGGATGAGGGCGGTCCCGGAGGTCCCGGGCATCCTCACCGCCGCACAGGTGCTGGCGACCGCCCGTTCGATCGCCGACGTCCAGCGCGCCGACGGGATGATCCCCTGGTTCCCGGGCGGGCACTGCGACCCGTGGAACCACGTCGAGGCGGCGATGGCCCTCACCGCCTGCGGCTTCGACGACGAGGCCGACCGCGCCTACCGGTGGCTGGTCGACAACCAGCTCCCCGACGGGAGCTGGTTCAACTACTACCTGGCGCACGGCATCAAGGACCCGAGGCTCGACACCAACGTCTGCGCCTACCTCGCCGCCGGGGCGTGGCACCGGTACGTCTCCACCGGGGACGCCGCCGGTCTCGAGTCGCTCTGGCCGGCGGTGGCCGCGGGGATCGACTTCGTCCTACGCTGGCAACGACCGGACGGCTCCATCTCGTGGTCGCTCGACGCCTCCGGACGGCGGGAGGAGTACGCCCTCCTGACCGGTTCCTCGTCGATCTACCACAGCCTCCGGTGCGCCGTCGCCACGGCCGAAGCGCTCGGGCACGAGCGGCCGGACTGGGAGTTCGCCGCCGGCCGGCTGGCGCACGCTGTCGCCCACGACCCGGCGGCCTTCGCCCCGAAGGTGGAGTTCGCCATGGACTGGTACTACCCGGTGCTGTCGGGCGCGGTGACCGGCGCCGCCGCCCACGCGCTGATCGACCGGTCGTGGGACGCGTTCGTGATGGAGGGGTTCGGGGTGCGGTGTGTCTCGACCGGCGAGTGGGTCACCGCGGCGGAGACGGCGGAGTGCGTCCTGGCGCTGGACGCGCTGGAGCGCGACGGGGAGGCCCGGGACCTGCTGGCCTGGGCCCAGGCCCTCCGGAACGAGGACGGCACCTACTGGACGGGGATGGTCTACCCGGAGGAGGCGACCTACCCCCCGCTGGAACGGTCGACGTACACGGCGGGGGCCATGGTGCTGGCCGCCGACGCGCTCGGGCGGGCGACCCCCGCGTCGGGCCTGTTCCGCGGCGAGGGCCTGCCGACCCATCTCGACCTCACCGAGCCTGCCCCGGGGGCACCGGTGGAGCCCGCTCTCCCCGGGAGGGCGGGCATGCCCGAGTGACCGCTGCGGGACGCGAGGCCTGACCGCCTGTCGGGGTGCTCGGCCGCCCGGACCGGTCGTGCCCCGGCCGTCAGCGGCCCACCCGTCGGAGGATCCGCAGGGACCCCGTCTCGCCGTCCTCGACGAAGGCCCCCGAGTCGAGCGCATGGCACCACAGGTCGTACGGCGGTCTCCCCCCGTCCGCCGGGTCGGGGAACACGTCGTGGATGGCCAGCCAGGCCCCCTCGGCGACGTGGGGCGACCAGCCCCGGAAGTCGGCCCACGCCGGCTCCTCCCCGTGGCCTCCGTCGATGAAGCAGAGGGCGAGCGGCGTGGTCCAGCGGGAGGACACCACCGGGGAGTCCCCGACCAGGCCGACCACCGACCGCTCGAGGTCGGCGCCCATCACGGTCCGTCGCCAGCGGGGGAGGGTGTCGATACGCCCGCTGGCCGGGTCGACCAGGGTAGGGTCGTGGTGCTCCCATCCTGCCTGGTTCTCCTCCGAACCGTGGTGGTGGTCGAGGCTGAAGAGGACGGCCCCGGTCGCCTCCGCCGCCGCCCCCAGGTAGACCGTCGACTTGCCGCACCACGCGCCGATCTCCACGAAGGTGGCGTCGGGGAACGCCTCACCCGCCCGGAGGGCCGCCGCCAGGAGCGCCTCGCCTTCGTCGTCCGGCATGAACCCGGTGGCCGCCCGGGCGAGCTCCACCAGCCTCGCCCGTCGGTCGCCGGCCCCGGCGGTCGGGGAGGTGCGGGATCGTTCCGTGGGGGTGGGCGAGTCGGGATGCACCGCCCCAGCCTGGCACGGCCCGGCGGCCGGCCGGACCCGGGGTCCCGGAGCCCGGGGACCGGAGCGGGGACGGGAGCCGGCCGAAGCACCGCCCCCCCGGGGCACCGGTGGACGCGCCGACCGTGCCGGGTCACCCTCCGAGGAGCGTCACCAGGGTGTAGACGGCGAACCCGGCGAGCAGCACGCCGCCGGCCTTCCTGATGGCGGAGAGCGGCATGACCCGGAGGAGTGCCTTGCCGCCGAAGGCGCCCACCGCCGAGGCGGCGGCGAGGCCGGCCAGGGCGCCGACGAAGACGGACAGGGCGGAGTGGTACTTGGCGGCCAAGTTGGCGGTGAGGATCTGGGTGAGGTCGCCGAACTCCCCCACGATGATCACGGCGAACGACGCACCGAACGTCTTGAGCGCACGGTCGGCACCGTCGGCCTCCTCCTCGCCGGCCTCCTCCGCAACCTTCTCCGGCACCAGGAGCAGGTACGCCGCTCCGGCGGCAAAGATCAGCGCGGTGATCCCCTCGACCCAGTGACGAGGGAGCCGCTCGATGAGATGGCCCACCGCCACCGCCACCGCCACGTGCACGGTGAACGCCGAGACCGCCCCGAGCCAGACCCACAACGGCCGGCTGCGGCTCCCCATGATGAGCATGGCGATCATCGTCTTGTCGGGGATCTCCGCCACGAGGATGAGCGCGAACACGGTCAGCGTCACGCCCAGGTCCACCGGGCAAGGCTAGGAGACTCCTGAAGCAGTCGCTGCTCGATTCGCGATCCGCGGGCAGGTTGGCCAGAATTGGCCTCGGCGATCGGTTGTTCGAATGTCCAGTCCGGCCCGAGGACCCCCGTAGCTTGCTCGGCGCGCTGCTGCGGGGGTCCTACCCCCTGCCGACGGGCCGACCGGCCGCAGGACCATCTCCCCCTGAGGAGCCCCCGAGGTTGCCCCCGGAGCTCGCTGGCTAGGGTTGAGCGTGGTCCAACGGCCAGCATGTCCATCAAAGTCCCAGGTCGACAAAGCGGGCAGCATGATCAGGCGCTACCGGCACGGTGACCTGAGAGGGCTGACTGACGCTGAAGTCGGAGACAAGCTCCTCCGCGCCGCCGAGGTTCTGTTCGCCTACCGGGCCGCCCATCAGTACCCCCTGAGCAAGGCGAACATGGGACTGCGGTCGATGGTCACCACCGAGCGGTGTCGAGTGGAGGTGTCCCAGCGTCTCAAAAGGGCACCCACAATCCTCGCGAAGCTCGACCTGCACCCGACGATGCGGCTCAGCGCAATGCAGGACATCGGCGGATGCAGGGCAGTGCTCACCAGCATCGACGAAATCCGTCGGGTGGAGCGTCGGCTCAGGAGGAACAGGCCGCCCGTCGGCTACGACGACTACATCACGACGCCCAAATCATCGGGGTACCGTGGCGTTCACGTGATCGTCGAGTATGACGGACGGTTGATCGAGATCCAGCTACGCACCACGGTGATGCACGAATGGGCCATTACGGTCGAGCGACTCAGCGGCCGGATCGGGTCCGACCTCAAGAGCGGCCGAGGGCCGGCCGAGGTCCTCGACCTCATGGAGGCCATTTCCGAGGCGATGGCGACCGAGGAGTACGGGGCGGTCGTCCCGCAGGTGCAGGTGGATAGAATCAAGTCCCTCAGGAAGCTCGCGAACCCGTACCTGACAGGAGGAAGCACATGACATCCCAGCCCATCAAGCACTTCCTCCTCGTCTTCGATCACGCAGCTGGAAAGCTCATCGAGGAGATCGAGTTCGGCATCGAGAGCGATCGGGCTGTCGCCGCGTATGCGGCGAAGGAGGATGAGTTCCGGGACCGGGACCTGGTCGACATCGTCCTGATCGGCTCAGACTCGCTCGACACCGTCCGTCTTACCCACGCCAACTACTTCGACGGATCCGCCAAGGTGTCCTCGAAGTACCTCGTCGGCATCTAGCCGGCCCAGGGGGATCTCGGCCCAGGCGACGATGCCTGAGCCCGCGTTGGCCATCTGACCATCGAATTGGTTCCTGGGAATCAGGCTCGCCCTTCTTTCCTCCACCGAGATCGCGCGCCGTTCCGAGCGCCGAGTCGGCTGCCACCGGCTCTGGCTCAAGGTGGAGCCCACGATCACCCACTTCGTACGTCATCCATGGGGAGGACGAAAGAACCGGGTCCGGAGCCAGGCCAGCACTGGGGGATCCAGGAAGTACGAGGGGCGGATCAGCTCCCAGGGCGACTCCCGGGGACCCCCGTGAACGTGCCCTACGCCATCCTGCGGATTGACCGGTTGCTGGACCACCTCTCCTTCAGGAGCCTCCGAGACCCGGTCCGCTGTGCTCTCGGGTCAGGCCGTGCCGTGCGGGCGGGTCAGGCCTCCCCGGTCCCGAACCGGTCCACCAGGAGGTCAGCGAGCCCCTCGCCCTCGCGCCGGCCGAACGCCACGTTGACGTCCAGGCGCTCGAGGATCTGCTCGACGGTCCGACCGCCTGCGGGCAGGGGGTGGCTCCGGACGAACGCGGTCACCTCTTCGGCGAGCGACGGTGGGCTGCACAACGTGCGCACGCCGTCGAGCATCCGGGGGAGGATGTTCGCCGGGAACCGTTCCACCAGCTCGTCCCAGCGGTCCACGACCCGTTGCCAGGTCTCCGGTCCGGTCACGCGGTTGGCGATCAACGCCTGGAGCACAAAGGGCGCGTTCTGCGTGCGCACCTCGCCCATGGCCAGGTCGAAGGCGCGCCCCGCGAGCTGCGCCTGGTCGAACGAGGCCAGCGCGTACAGGTAGCGGTTCTCCTCCTGGGGGGTGGCGGGGGAGCGGTACCGCGCCAGGAACCGGTCGAACTCGTCGGCGCCGCCTCCCGCGGCCACGATGTCGAGGACCGCGGACTCGGTGTCCGCGTCGAGGGCCGGCCCACCCCCGCCGGCCAGATCGAACCGCCGTCGCGCTTCGTCGCGCACCCCACCGTCCTCACCGACAGTGCCGAGCGCCCGCAACACCGCCGCCCGCAGCATCGGGGTCCGTTCGGTGTCCTCGGGGCGGGGATCCCAGCCGAGGGTCGCCACCAGGGGGCCGAACAGGGACCGGACGGCACCGGCCAGCGCCGGACGGTCCTTGTCGGGGATGACCCGGTCGAAGAGGCCGAAGGCGCCGAAGACGACCGACCAGACACTGGGATCGCCCTCGCCGGAGGCGGCGAGGGCATCGGCGAGCCGGAGGACGTCAGCCACGGGACCCTGGCCGGCCAAGGCGGCGGCCCAGGTGTCGGACACGAGGTTGTAACGCTCCAGCGGGGCGAGGGTGCCCACCGCCTTCGCCAGCGCCTCCACCATGGGCGCCGGGTACGCCACCCGGTAGAAGCCCGATCCCCCGGCGTTCACCACCTGACCGCGGGCGACGCCCTCTGCCGTACGGCCCGGGCCGTCGAGCAGGAGGGACCCGGGGCCGGGGTCGCCATCCCCGAGGGGGCGGGTGAGGACCGGCACCTTCCATGCCGAGCCGATGGCGCCACCCGGGGTGCCGCGATAGGAGAACGGGGACTGGGTGAGGTTCCCGTCCGCGTCCACGCGCACCAGCGGGTAGCCGCCCTGGTCGATCCAGGTGGTCATGATGTCCCGGACCGGCCTGCCGCTGGCCTGCTCGAGCGCGTCCCAGAGGTCGGTGGTCTCGGTGTTGCCGTAGCGGTGCTCGGTGAGGTACCCGCGGATCCCGTCGCGGAAGACGTCGGGGCCGAGGTACTGCTCCAACATGCGGAGCACGCTCCCGCCCTTCTGGTAGGTGAGCACGTCGAACATACCCTGGGCCTCCTCGGGCCGCCCGACCGGGAACTCGACCGGCCGGGTGGCATGCAGGCCGTCGACGGCCATCGCCGCCTCACGCTCGACGCCGAAGCTGACCCAGCGGTGCCATGACGGGCGGAACGCGTCCACGGCGAGCACCTCCATGAAGGTGGCGAAGGCCTCGTTGAGCCAGATGCCGTTCCACCACTTCATGGTGACGAGGTCCCCGAACCACATGTGGGCGATCTCGTGGCAGACCACGTCCGCTACCCGCTCGAGCTCGGTGCGTGCCGCCTGGGCCGGGTCGACCAGCAGCACCGACTCGCGGAAGGTGACGCACCCCAGGTTCTCCATGGCGCCGAAGGCGAAGTCGGGGATGGCCACCAGGTCGAGCTTGTCGGCCGGGTACGGGATGCCGAAGTAGTCGGTGAAGAACCGCAGGGCGTGGGCGCCGACCTCGAGGGCGAACGGGGCGAGGGAGGCCTTGCCCGGTGCGTGGACGATCCGCAGCGGCACCCCGTCGACGTCGACCGGATCGGTGGCCTCGAGCGGGCCCACGACGAACGCCACCAGGTAGGTGGACATCGGCATGGTGGGGGCGAAGCGGATCCGCCGCGTTCCCTCCGGCCCGGGTGTCTCCTCGACGATCGGGCCGTTGGAGTAGGCGTGCGCTCCTTCGTCGACCACCAGGGTGACCTCGAAGACGGCCTTGCGGTCCGGCTCGTCCCAGCAGGGGAAGGCGCGCCGGGCGTCGGTGGCCTCCATCTGGGTGGTGGCGACGACCCGGGTGACGCCGTCGTCGTCCCGGAAGGTCGAGCGGTAGAAGCCGTGGAGCTTGTCGTTGAGGATGCCGCGGAACTCGAGGTGGAGCGTGGCCGGCCCCGCGGGGACCGGTTCGCCGAAGGTGAGGACGGCCCGCTCCTCCTCCTCATCGAGCCGGATCGTCTCCGGGGCGACGTCCTGGTCCCGTTCGGCAACGTGCAGGGTGGCAGAGGAGATGTCGAGCTCGGCGGCGTTCAAGGTGACCGACCGCACCGGCTCGTCGACCTCGACGTCGATGTCGACCGTGCCGCCGAAGGTGGCGGCCTCGAGGTCGGGGGCGAGGACGAGGCGGTAGCGGGACGGGCGCACCCCGGCCGGCAGGCGGTACGCGTCGGCGCGGTCCGCTCCGGGCCCGGAGGCCGCCTCGGTGGAAGGGTCGTCGGTCGGAGCGCTCATGCCGGGCAGGCTACCGTCGCACCGTGCAGAACGAACACGCAGCCGAGACGACCGGTCCCAACCGCGACGAGCCGCCGGGCCCCCGCTTCGACGTGGTGGCGGTGGGGAACGCCCTGGTGGACGTCCTGGCCCGGGCGACCGATTCCGAGCTCGACCAGCTCGGGCTGGCCAAGGGCACCATGGCCCTGGTCGACCGGGACCGTGCCGAGGCGATCTACGCCACGATGGGCGAGACGACCGAGGCGTCCGGGGGCTCCGCCGCCAACACGGTGGCCGGGATCGCCTCCCTCGGAGGCCGGGCCGCGTTCGTTGGCCGGGTGGCGGACGATCCGCTGGGCATGGCGTTCACCCACGACATCCGGGCGGTCGGGGTGGCTTTCGATCCCGCGCCGGCCCTTCCCGGAACGGGGGAGTCGGGGACCGGCCACTGCCTGGTGCTGGTCACCGAGGATGCGGAGCGGACCATGGCTACCCACCTCGGGGTCTCCGCCGAGCTCGGGCCGGCGGACCTCCAGCGCGACCACCTGTCGTCCGCCCAGGTGGTCTACCTCGAGGGATACCTCTGGGAGCAGCCGGTCGCCAAGTCCGGGATGCGCGAGGCGATGGAGATCGCCCACGCGGCCGACGCCTCGGTGGCCCTGACCCTCTCGGACCCGTTCTGCGTCCGGGCCCACCGGGAGGAGTTCCTCGAGATCGTGCACGGGGAGCTCGAGCTGCTGTTCGCCAACGAGGACGAGATCAAGCTCCTCTTCGGGGTGGACGGGTTCGACGCGGCGGTGGAGGAGGTGGGTGAGACGGGGGTGCTGGCCGTCCTCACCCGTGGGGCCCAGGGGAGCGTGGTGGTGGACGCGTCGGGCCCGATCGCGGTGCCGGCCGCACCGGTCGGGCGGGTGGTCGACACCACCGGGGCCGGCGACCTGTTCGCCGCCGGGTTCCTCTACGGGATCACCAACGGTCTCGACCCGACCTCGTCGGCCCGGCTGGGCGGGGTGTGCGCGGCCGAGATCATCTCCCACGTGGGCGCCCGTCCCGAGTCGGACCTCCGGGCCCTGGCGGTGGCCGCGGGGCTCTTCGACTGATCGCGGGCGGCGCGTCGGGCCGCCGGCGGGGGACCCCGGTCAGGCGGACCGGGGCGAGAGGAGGCGCATCATGGCGGTGACCGTCGACCATCCCCCCTCCGAGCTGAAGGCGGCGCCGACCAGCTCGCGGGCCGTCACGCCCGGGTCCACCCCGGGGCAGTGGCACCGGACGACCTCGGCCACCTCGCGCTCGAGCTGGGCCCGGACCCCGATGCCGACCACCGGCTGGGCGCCGAGCACGACTGCCACCGCGCCGGGAAGCGTGCTGGTCAGGTCGCGCACGCGCCTGAGCAGCCCGAATACCATCGCCAGTTCGGTGGCTGCCGCCGTGTCAGCCGGACGATCCGAGGGGTAGCGCTCGATCAGGGAGCCGCCGCCGAGCACCTGTGACCAGACCACGCTGTCGGCGAGGTCGGCGTCGGAGGGGAACAGCAGGGTGGCGGTCTCATAGGCCGCGCCCACCGTTGCGGCGGTCGCGGCGACGGTGCGGCTTTCCGGGGTGTCCCACGAGCTGGCGGCCTCCGCGATCAGCGCGTCGAACACCGCGGCGGCGTCGGGCATGTCGGGGCGTCTCGGGTCGCTGAGGGCACCGTCCTCGGAGAAGGCGAGTGCCAGCGCGTACACCGCCTCGCCGACCAGACGGCTGTCGAACACCTCGGGCTCGAGGTACCGCCGGAGGACGGCGCCGTCGATCAGGGAGTGCATGAGGGCGAGGAGCTGGCGCGGGTCCATCCCGCGTCGCGGCCGCCGGCCGATCATCGACATGGTGGCGATCATGAACTGGAGCAGCTCGTCCGACATCGCCCGGTAGAAGCGGGCGCGGATCGCCAGCAGCTCCTCGGCCAACCGCCGGTCCTCGGCCGACAGCACGGGCGACGGTCCCTTCCACGCCGGGCTCACCGGGATCGCCACCGCATGGAACAGCCAACCGACCGGTCCGCCCGGCGAGCGGAACTGCGCGTCGACGTTGGCCGCCATCGACTCGATGATCGCGTCGGCCGTCGGGAGATCGTGCTCGACAGCCGCCTGGAACGCCCTGGCGATCTCCTCCGAGCTCTCCGCGAAACCGCTCCAGGCCGGGTCGGTCGCGGCTATGGCCACTTCGGTCACGATGCGATCGGAGGAGCTGCCATCGGGGTTGCGGAAGAGCCGGTAGGCGGTGTCTCGAGCGATGCCCGCGTCCTCGCAGAGGGACGACGCGTTGAGGGCTGTCCGGAGGAGCCCGATGCACCGGTTGGAGATGCGCTCGAGGCCGGCGTCGATGACCGCCTGCCGTTTGCCCTCGCGTGCCAGGTCCCACTGTCCCACGTGCCACCGTCCATTCCGTCCGGCCGCTGCCCGGACCGCCCGAGCCCGCCTCGATCGTCCGTCCGGAACGTGGCCCGCCCGACGGTCGGTTCGACCGGGATGTCGCATTTCCGCACGAAGAACGTACCAGCAGTCGCAGGACGAGGGGAAGGTGCTACTTCCTGATCACGCCGCGCGTCGTTACATTGCGACCATGGGTGCGTGGGGTGGTCGGAGCGGGCGATGTGGTCGCCCGCCGTACGGGATCGTCGGCGGCGGATGTCGCAGGACGGCCGCGAGCGATCGTCCCTGGTCAGATCGGGCGGCCCTGTGTGGTGGACGTCGCCGGATCGGGGTTCTCGTCCGGCGGACCCCGGGGAGCGGCCCGGAGGGATCAACGACGACCGGGAGGAGGTCCGGCGGTGCAGAGAGTGCATGACGGTTCAGGGGATGGGGGGGCACCAAGGCGTGTCTTGCATCGTGGCGCTGTCGGCGGTGGTCACCCGAAGGGGTGGGCTATGAGGGTGCTGTTCGCGGTCGTTGGCGCCGGGCTTCTGGTCGCCGCGGTCCTCGTAGCGGCGGGGACCGGACCGGTCGCAGGTCCGGCTATGCCATTCTCTGCGAAGTTGGTCGCGAACACGTTGACGGGACCGTCGTCACCGGCGTCGCCCCTGGTGTTGCAGCCGCTGGCGGCTGTCGGCACCGGCACCATCACCGGCACCGTCACCGACTCGTCCGGCACCGGCCTGGTGGGGATCTGCGTCAGTGCCATCCCCTCTTCGGGTGGACTGAGCGGGCCGCCGGCCACCACCGTTACCGGGGGCACCTACTCGGTCACCGGCCTGGCCGCCGGCACCTACACGGTGCAGTTCTACGCGGGGAGTGACTGTCCCACCAACACCGGCAACTACGCGACCACTTCGGTCACCTCGGTCACGGTGACCGCCGGTGGGACCACCGCGAACGTCGATGCGACCATGACCGCGAGTGGCACCATCACCGGCACCGTCACCGACTCGTCCGGCACCGGCCTGGTGGGGATCTGCGT
>JAJYYG010000095.1 GCA_021801235.1 Actinomycetes bacterium | reverse complement strand
CCACGATCCGGCACAGGCCGGGCAACGCTGCAGGCTGGCGATCAGGGCGGGTGACCTCCCCTCCGCGGCGAGACGACGTTGGACGGAAGCCACCATGGGGTCGGCAGGGGTCCGCGCGCCGCACCGGCCACCGCCGATCTACGACGAACGGCACCCGGGGAGACGTGGATGCTGCTGTTGCCGGCATGGCCATGGGGGTCCTATTGATGTGGCTTCGAATGTAAGGAAGCCGTTGGCCGGGTTTGAGGATGGGATCACCGTGCTCCATCGAGCGTTGTCGAGCGTGTAGCCCACAGATCGCCGGTGCACCGCGGCAAGGCGACGCCCCGGTCGTTGGGTCCGCCGGTTACTGCCGTGGCGCCCCCCGGCCACCTGCCCCGCTCCCGGTGCGGGGTCAACCCATGCCGGTCAGGCCGGGTCCGGAACCGGTCGTCGCCAGTGGCCCGAGCGCCCCCCCGACTTCTCCCAGAGGGTGAGGTCCTCGATGGACGGATGCACGTCGCCGCGCCGGCACGCTCCGATGACCGCCAGGGCACTGACCGTGCAGGCGGTGAGCGCCTCCATCTCGACACCCGTGCGCTCGACCGTCTCGGCGGTGGCGGAGATGCTCACCTCGTGGCCGCTCGCCACCAGGTCCACGCTGACGGCGGAGAGGGAGATCGGATGACAGAGGGGGATGATCTGAGGGGTCGCCTTGGACGCCTGGATGCCGGCGATCCGGGCTTCGCCGAGCGCATCGGTCAGGTCGACATCCTCCGCCAGGCAGTCGGCAAAGGGGACGGGGAGGACGACCCGGCAGGCCGCCCGGGCCACCCGGCGGGTCGGTGGCTTGGCGGAGACATCGACCATCCTGGCCTGGCCCCGGTCGTCGACATGGGTGAGCGCTCCGCCGGTGCGGCCTGTTCCGTGCTCCGATCCGGTGACATCGTGGGGCTCCGCCGCCGGATGGGCGGTGTCCTCGCCGGCGAGCAGGGCGAGGGCGTGCGGAAGGAGGTCGGCGATGGCGGCGATCCCTTCAGTCACGGCCTTCGGCGAACCGGGAAGATTGACGACGAGCGCGCTGCCCCGCGTCCCGGCGATCCCGCGGGACAGGGCTCCGAGGGGGCTGGCGGCGCGGATCCGCTCCGCCAGCCCCGGCGCCGGCCGTTCTACGATCCGGTTGGTCGCCTCGGGCGTCAGATCGCGGGGGGAGAACCCCGTGCCGCCGGTGGTGACGACCAGGCCGGCGAAACCGTCGGTGACCCGGAGGAGCTCGTCGACGACGGATGCGACGCCGTCTGCGACCGAGGAAGTGGTGACCGAGAACCCGAGCCGCTCGAGGTGCTCGGCGACCACGGGCCCCGAGCGGTCGATCCTCGTTCCGTCTGCCACCGAGTCCGAGACGGTCACCACCCGCGCCTGGTTCGTCACGGTGCGGATCTTACGACCGTTCGGGGGGATCCTCGCTGGCTCCGGTGGCTGATGGGTGCGGATCGCGCCCACCGGGTGGTCGGTGGTGAACCTTGGTACCATCCGGGTCTGATGGCCACCGACTCCCGGACCTGGATCGACCGCTTCGCCGAGGCACTCGGCGTGGACGCACCCTCGGACGACGAGGTGGCCCAGGTGCTCGACCTGGCCGGAGTCGCCGCTCACGCGGCCGAGCGGACGGCCGCCCCGGTGTCGTGCTGGATGGCGGCCCGGGCGGGCGTGCCCCTGGCTGGGGCCCTGGTCGCGGCGCGGGAGCTGGCGGCGAGCCTCGAGGCACCGGCCGGTTAGGACCCGGGGAGCGGGACGGCGGAGCGGCGGAGTGGCAGTCGAGGTCGTCGGAGGACCCGCACCACCGGCAGGGTTGCCGCGCCATATCGGGCCACGCATCCCGGGGACGTAGCCCAACCGGCAGAGGCAGGGCGCTTAAACCGCCCCCAGTGAGGGTTCGAATCCCTCCGTCCCCACTCGATGTTGGCTCAGCGTCGGCGCTGTCCGGGACGGATGTGCCCAGGCCAGAGTCGACGGGAACCGAACCCGCAGTGGCGTCGAGGCTTCACCGCGAACCATCCATCGAAGCAGTCGGATGGTATGCTGACATACCATGAAGCGGACAACGGTAAAGTTGCCAGATGAGCTCGATGCCCGATTGCGGCACGAGTCGGAGCGACGTGGCCGCACGGTCTCCGAACTGACACGGGACGCGATCGATCAGTATCTGGGCGGGTCGGACGATCACGGGAAGCGACACCTGCTCGCAGCCGGAGCGGGCCGGAGCGGATACCAGGACGTCTCGGAGCACATCGAGGAAATCCTGTCGAAGGAGGTCGGGGCATCGCTCTCCTAGTCGATGCCGGTCCCCTTTACGCCTACATCGACGCTGACGACCGCCACCACGCCGAGTGCCTCGAACTGCTCGAGAGCCACCCGGGGCCGCTGCTCGTCCCGATCCTCGTCGTGAGCGAGGTTGCCTACCTCGTCGCGACGCGCCTCGGTGTCGAGCCGGAGGTCCGGTTCCTGGGCGACCTCGCGGCCGGCACGCTGAACCCGGAGCCCGTCGTCGCCAGTGACTGGTTGCGCATCGCCGAGCTGACCGCTCGTTTTGGCGACCTCCCGCTCGGCACGGTAGATGCCTCCGTCGTCACCGCAGCCGAACGGCTGAAGATCAGCCAGGTGGCCACGCTGGACAGAAGGCACTTCAGCGCCGTACGACCGAACCACGTTCCGGCCTTCGAGCTTCTTCCGTAAGGACGGTCACGAGAGTATCCAGGCGTTTGTGACCCGTCCATGGGCGCCCTGACCAGGCCTGACGCCAGCAACCGAGTGCACAGGAAACCGGGACCTCACCGCTCAGTCCAGCCGCGACGAGGATCCGGTCTTCGCTGCCTACTCCGTAGCCTCTCGCAGCTCGATGCCCCGCGACCGTGCGTACCGTTCAAGGGTCGGCAGCACCCTGAGATCCTTCGGCCGCGCGGCTGCTCGCTTGGAGCGGATCACGTCGGCGAGGGCGGCGACGCGAGCCTGCGTATCGCCGATCAGGACCGCCGTCGCGCACACCATCAGATCCTCGAAGCCGTCGGTACCGCTGGGATGGAAGGCGAGGTCGCAGTCGCCGTACCGGCACGTGAAGTTCGGCATCGCCATCTGGACGAGGAGCTGCGGTGCGGGATCGAACGGCACGCCGTCCGGGTGCCGGCTACCCCAAGCCCGGCGCCGAGATCGCGCAGCGCGTCGGCGATCCGCCGGGAGTTCTCCGGGCTCGATGAGGCCGTGAAGTCGATGGCGAGCGTCGGGGGGATCGGTGCGCCGGAGGCCTGTGCAGCGAAGGCACCGAGTATCACGTAGTCGGCACCGTGCGCGTTGAGGATGGCGATGATCGCCTCGGCACCCAGCGCCGGTGCTGCGTCAGGCACGAGACGGCGGCTCAACCGTGGAGCCCGGCTCGGCGCCCACCTTCGGCGAAGCGCTCGACGTTGCATCGGTGGCCGGTGGCGATCCGCTCTCGCTCCTCGGGAGAGCGGAGCCGGTCGATCGCGTCGAGCGCAGCGTCGTGGCCGTCTGCCGGCTCCAAGTGGATGCGCATCTCGAGGCCGGCTTCGGCGAGCAGTCGTTCGAGGGTCGAGAACGCGGGATCGGCACGGCCCGATTCGATCCGCGCGACGGTCGACTGTGCGACACCCGCTCTCGTCGCCAGCTCGCGCTGGTTGGGCCCGGCACGTACCCGCGCGGTCGCGAGGAGCCCGCCGGCTAGGGTCGTACGAAGAGCGAATCCGTCACCGTCCTCACGTCCGGGTGTCTCGTCCGGCGGTGGACGGTGATGGTCCTCAGCGCACCGGCCGGTCGTGCACCTCCCGCTGGGACTCGCCTGGCGGCGGTCCCGGTCGGGGAGCTGGCAAGGTTGTCGGGTGGCCGAGCGAGAGGTGCTTCAAGGGGGCGTGGCGAACGCCGGGGAGGTCGTCCGCGAAGGCGCCTACGTGCTGCGACCGTCGAACCCTCACAGTGACGTGATCCACGCCCTGTTCCGCCACGTCCGAGCCGCCGGGTTCGACGGCGTACCCGAGCCGGTGGGTATCGACCCCGACGGGCGAGAACGGCTGGTGTTCATTCCCGGTGAGACGGCATGGCCGCCGTTCCCCGCCTGGTGCCAGACCGACGCGGCGCTGGGATCCGTCGCGGAGTTGTTGGCCCGGTTCCATGCTGCTGCCCAGGGATTCGAGGCCCCGACGGGAGCGACATGGAACCGGGAGCTGGCCGATCCGGCGGGCGGGTCTGCGATCTGCCACAACGACGTCTGCGTGGAGAACGTCGTGTTTCGCAACGGTGTCGCCGTTGCGCTCGTGGATTTCGACTTCGCGGCCCCCGGCCGGCCGCACTACGACCTGGGGGTCATGGCCAGGATGTGCATTCCCCTGGACACTCCCGAGGACGCCGCAGTGTGGGGGTGGGGGCCGATGGATCCGATCCGACGCCTCCGCCTCGTGGCCGACAGCTACGGCCTCCCACCGGGCAGGGAGGAGCTGGTGCGGGTCATCGAAGCGTCCCTGGCCCGCGGTGGCGAGTTCGTGAGACGACGGGTGGAGCGGGGCGAGCCGGCATTCGTAGAGATGTGGGAACGGATGGGCGGCGAGGCTCGCTACGCCCACCGCCGGGACTGGTTCACCCAGAACCGCTCTCGGATCGTCGAAGCCCTGGGTTGACAGCCGACCAGACATCGCCGTCTGCCGACGTGCGTGTCAACGGGCCACCTGCCGGCATGCGTCTCAACGGGCCGCAGGGACGAACCGGAAGCCGGATCCACCAGTGACCCGGCGACGGCCCGGCGCACAGACGGCGATCCGGTCAGGCCGGCAGGGTGTACGTGTTCTCGAACTCGTCCTGGACGACGGTCGCCACGGTCCGGCTGGTGTCGACGACGAGCTCCTCGTCCAGGAGCTGGCTCCGGTACGACCAACCAGGGGGCAGGGCCAACCGGCTGCCCAGGTCGGCCAGGTCGGCCTCGGTGAGCGTCGGATCGACGCCGATGCAGTACGCCTGCATCACGTAGGCGGTCCCGTCGGGGTCGACCAGTTCGTAGACGGGCTTGCCGGCGTCGAAGAAGAAGACGGCGCCCCGGTCGACGTGACGCAGGGAGTAGGGCGCCGTGGCGGGGTTGTCGCCGAGCTTCACCACGGCGACGCGTCGCATAGCCAGCCCCCCGAACGTGGCGGTCACCGGGTCGACCACGGCGACTTTCCGCCCGAGCCCGTCGAGCATCCAGTGCCGGGGGCCGTTCAATTTGACCATCGCCGCGCCGAGGTCGCGGGCGATGGCCCCGGCATCGAGGGCGTCCCACAGGTCCGGCGGGCAGTCGTTGAGCATCTGGGTGCCGTAGACCTCTGCTGCGAAGCCGTCCGCGGTCGCACGCACCGCCAGCACCTCGCCGTAACGGACGCCCCGCATGTTCGACACGAGCCGTGGGGGAGCGCCGTCCGTCGTGCCGTCTGTCACGTCGCTCGTGCCGTCCGTCGTGCCGTCTGCCACGTCGCTCGCCTCCTGGGTGGGTGCCGGGACCGGGGCGGTTCCCGGCCATGTGTTGACATCCACCATGCCATTTGATTCGGGTGCCGGCAACCGTCGTGCGTCGGGTCCTCCGACGCACGAGCCGTGGGCGGTCTCCAGGGTCGAGGCGCCTCGACGACGGTGCCGGTGCGCCGGCTCGCGGTCGGGACCTTCGGCTCTACGGGTGCGCCGGGCCGGGTGCGACGATGGGACGGTGCGAGGAGCCTTCGCGTCGGTGTGCGTTGCGGTTGGTCGGAGCCACCGCCGTGGGGCGCTCAGGGGATGAGCGTCGTGGCCGACGGCCCGCAGGCCCAGGCGCCGGTCACGGTGCCACCGGCGATCTCCGTCCATGGCCTCACCAAGCGCTACGGCGACCTGGTGGCGGTGGACGGCATCGACTTCTCGGTGGCGCAAGGGGAGATCTTCGCCTTCCTCGGGCCCAACGGAGCGGGCAAGTCGACCACCATCAAGATGCTCTGCACCCTGGCACACCCGACCATGGGGCAGGCGATGGTGGCGGGTATGGACGTCGCCACCATGGCCAAGTCCGTCCGCCGCCATATCGGCCTGGTCTTCCAGGAGCAGACCCTCGACGACCAGCTCACCGCGGAGGAGAACCTCCGTTTCCACGCCGTCCTCTACGGCGTCCCCCACCGTCTGGTCGAGCCGCGCATCGCCAGGGTGCTGGCGCTGGTGGCGCTCTCCGACCGCCGCAAGGACCTGGTGTCGACCTACTCGGGCGGGATGGCGCGGCGCCTCGAGATCGCCCGGGGCATGCTCCACACCCCCAAGGTGCTCTTCCTCGACGAGCCGACCGTCGGGCTCGACCCGCAGACCCGGGCGCTCATCTGGGAGGACATCCAGCGCCTGAGGAGCGAGGAGGGCGTGACCATCTTCCTCACCACCCACTACATGGACGAAGCCGAGTTCGCCGAGCGCATCGCCATCATCGACCACGGCACGATCATCGCCCTCGATTCCCCCGATCTCCTCAAGGCTTCGGTCGGGAGGGACACCGTGTCGATCGAGACCACCGACGACGAGGCGGCGCTGGCCTCCCTGCAGGCGGCGGGGTACACGGTCGAGCGCTCCGGAACGGGCCTCACCGCCTTCGTGCCCGACGAGGAGGCCGCCGTCGGTCCCATCGTGGCAGCCGCCGGGGTCCCGGTACGGACCGTCCGGGCCCACCGTCCCACCCTCGACGACGTGTTCCTCCACTTCACCGGCCGCGAGATCCGGGAGCAGCACGGCGAGACCGTGCCCATGATGGCCCGGGTCCGGGGCGCCCGGAGGAGCTGAGCGGCCATGACGACCCGCTCACACACCGCTCCGGCCAACCCGACGACCTCGGGGGGAACGGTCGCCCCTGCCTCCGGTCCGGGCACCCTCGTCTCCGACGAGGTCCGGGTCGTCGGGATGGTGTGGGAGCGCGAGCTCATCCGGTACGTCCGGACCCGGACGAGGATCGTGAGTGGGCTGATCCAGCCCGTGCTGTTCCTGTTCGTCCTCGGCTATGGGATGAACGGGCTGGTGGGTACGACCGGAGGCTTCAACTTCCGTCAGTTCGTCTACCCCGGGGTGGTGGCGATGAGCGTGGTGATGACGGCCATGTTCTCCGCCCTGTCGATCGTGTGGTACCGGGAGTTCGGGTTCCTCCGTGAGATGCTGGTCGCACCGGTGAGCCGGGTGTCCCTCGTGCTGGGCAAGACCGCCGGAGGCGCCACGGTCGCCGCCGTCCAGGGGACGATCATGCTGGTCCTGGCTCCGCTGGTGGGGATCCGGCTCACCCCCCTGCTGGTGGTGCAGATGATCGGTCTCGAGCTGCTGATGGCGGTGGCCATGACGACGTTCGGGGTCTTCGTGGCCAGCCGGATCCAGAAGATGGAGTCCTTCCAGGTCGTGATGCAGATGTTGCTGCTGCCGATGCTGTTTCTGTCGGGTGCCCTGTTCCCCCTGAACGGCCTCCCGGGCTGGCTGGCCGTCATCACCCGCGTCAACCCGCTCACCTATGCGGTCGCCCCGTTCCGTCAGGTGATCTTCGCCGCCCAGCACATGTCGCCGGCCGCCCGCTCCCGCTTCCCGACCAACGTCACGCTCTTCGGCTACGCCTTGCCCATCGGGGCCGAGCTGACCATCGTCATCGTGTTCGCCCTGGTCTTCTTCGTGCTGGCCTTCCGCGGACTGTCCCGGACCGAGTAGGCGCCGCCACGTGGCGGCGATGGTCGGCACCGGACCCGGGCGGACCGCTCCGCAACGGTCGTCGTGTCACCTGTCGCCACCCACGGTGCCCGGAGCGTCAGGCTGCGGCGCCCACCGTCCGAAGGTAGCTGAGCGCCTGACGGTAGGACTCCCAGAGGCCCGTCTCCGTGTAAGGGACACCGTTGCGGCGGCAGTACTCCTTGACCATCGGCTGTGCCGCGCGGAGGTTCGCCCTGGGCATCGTGGCGAACAGGTGGTGCTCCACCTGGAAGTTGAGCCCGCCCAGCATCCACTCGACGATCCTGCCTCCGCGGACGGTGCGCGAGGTGAGCACCTGGTTGCGGAGGTGGCCCCAGCTCTCGCCGGCGTCGGGCATCGGCATCCCCTTGTGGTTCGGAGCGAACGAGCTGCCCAGGTGGAAGCCGAGGAGTGCCTGGTGCACCGCGATGAAGGTGAGTCCCTGGGCGAGGGACATGGTGCCGAAGACGAGCGCGAAGTACGCGGCGTAGTGGAGGGAGAGCAGCCCGGCCTCGGTGTAGCGGTCCCTGCGCGGGAGGGCCGGGAGGCCCGCCACGCTGGAGATCTTCAGGTTGAGCCCTTCGAGCAGCAGCAGCGGCAGGAACCAGACCGCCTGGTGGCGCACCCACAGGCGGGCCAGGCCGGAGCGGGTCGCCGCCTGTGCCGGGCTCCAGACCAGGATGCCGGCCCCGACGTCGGGATCGCGGGTGACGTCGTTGGGGTGGCCGTGGTGCCGGTTGTGCTTATTGTTCCACCAGCCGAAGCTCGTCCCGGTGAGCACGTTCCCGTGCGCCAGGCCCACCCAGCGGTTCGACCGCCGGGAACGCGAGATCTGGAGATGGCCGGCGTCGTGGCCGACGAAGCTGGAACGGGTGCTCCACAGCGCGAGCGGTACGGCCAACAGGAGCTGCCACCACGAGTGGCCGACCACCACCATGGTGACGACAATGGCGCCGAGCAGGGCCGCGTTCGAGGTGATCGAGCCGACGTACCAGCCCGGGCGCCGATCGAGGAGGCCCGCGGCGCGCACCTGACGCAACAGCGGCGTGAACCCGCGGTCGGCCCCGTCGTCGGTCGAGCGGTCAAGACGGTCGGGTCCCGGTTCGACCAGGGTGGACATCGTTTCCTCCAGTGGGATGCGAAACGACGTTGTTCCGGCGTCTGCCCCCCCACCCTACCGGGACCTGGATGCGGCGGGACCCCGGCCCGTCCGGGGATGGACCTAGAGTCGCGGGTGTGCTCCACGTGACGACCGCCCAGCTCGTGGTCGGGCTCGTCTTCGGGCTGGTCTGGGCGGCCGTCGGCTACCTGCTCTCGGAGCAGGCCCGCAGGAAGCGGGGTCGCACGCCGTGGGGGCTCCCGTCACTGGTGTGGGCGCTCTTCTGGTTCCTCTCGGTGGTGATCGGGTTGGTGCTGTACCTGATCGCCCAGTACGGCGAGACCCGCAGGGCGCAGCGCACGGGTACCCCACCGGTCGGGGGAGCGTACGGCCCGCCTGCTTCCGCCCGCGCTCCCCAGGGCCCGGCCCGGCCCGGGTCACAGTTCCCCGCGTACCCCCGTCCGGCCAACTCGGGCGGCACGGAGCGGCGCCCGGCCTACCTCCCGCCGGAGCTGGTCCCGCCGTCTCCGCCGCCGGGCGCGGAGCCACCCGTCCCCACCGTCCCACCGGGATCGTCGGACCCCCCGACCGCCGCCGGAGGCGCTCCGGAGGCACCGTCCCCCGGCGTCGCGGCGGTCCCGCCGGGGTGGTACCCGGACCCGGGAGGGCGGTACCACTACCGCTGGTGGAACGGCTCCGAGTGGACCGCCCAGGTCTCGGTCGACGGTCACCACCTGGTCGACACCAGTCCCGACCAGAGGATCGGCCCCTACGGTCCTGGCTGACGGCGCCGGGAGCGGGTACAACAGGGACGACAGGACGGGACGGGCGATGGTCCGTGCCCGGGGAAGGGGGGACCGATGACAACCATCGACGCCGACCAGGTGGTGCGCCATGCCGCGGAGGCGGACCTGCCGTGGGTGGACGTGACCGGGGGTATCTGGCTGCAGGTGCTGCGGGTGGACCCGGCCAACGGGATCTGGGTGGTGCGGAACCGCTTCGAGCCGGGCGCCCGGGTCCAGACCCACCGTCACACCGGACCGGTGGACGGGTTCACCATCGCCGGTCGCTGGCACTACCTCGAGTACGACTTCTTCAGCACCGCCGGCTCGTACATCCGGGAGCCCGCCGGATCGGTCCACACGCTCGACGTGCCTGCCGACAACGGCGAGGTCACCGACGTCCTCTTCGTGATGGAGGGGGTCAACCTCAACCTGGCGCCGGACGGCTCGGTGGAGAGCGTGACCGACGGGGTCGGCACGCTGGCGGCGTACGAGGCGTTGGCGGTAGCCCAGGGGTTCGGCCGCCCGACCGGCGTGCTCGTCGGTTGAGCCGGGAGCCCGCCGCCGGGCCGCTCGGGGGAGGAGCCCCGGACGGCGCATCGCACGGCGCATGGCACGCCGCACCGCACGCGGCGTCGGAGGCGGCTCCGGGCGCGGACCTCACCGCCCCCTTGCTCGACCCGGCGTTCTACGCGGGTGACCCCCATCCCCACTTCGCCAGGCTGCGGGCGGAGGCGCCGGTCGCCCGGCACGAGGCCCCCGGGTTCTGGGCGGTCAGCCGCCACGAGGACGTGGTGACCGTGTCCCGGGACACCGGGACCTTCTGCTCCGGCCAGGGGATCATGGTGTTCGAGATCGGCACCACCTACGACACCCCGCCGACCATGATGCACACCGACCCGCCCGAGCACACCCGGTACCGGGCGCTGGTCCAGCCGGGCTTCCGCCCCACGTTCGTCCGCGGCCTCGAAGCCGGCATCCGCGAGCGGACCCGTGCCCTCGTGGCCCGGATCGAGCCGGGCGTGCCGGTGGACGTGGTGTCGGAGCTGGCCGTCCCCCTGCCGCTCCAGGTCATCAGCGACCTGCTCGGCGTGCCGGAGGAGGAGTGGCCGCGGTTCTTCCGGTGGTCGGAGGCGGTCATCCCGGGAGCCACCGACTGGCCGGAGGAGGAGCGGGCGGCCCTGGCCTCGGAGATGGTCGGCTACCTCCTGACGGCGGCGGCGGCCCGGAGGTCGTCCCCCGGTGACGACCTCATCTCCGAGCTGGCGGCTGCGCCGGCCGACGGGGGCGGACCGGACGACGGAGCACCGGCCCACGGGAAGGGACCGGACGACGGAGCACCGGCCGGCGGGGACCGGTTGAGCGACGCGGAGCTCGCCATGTTCCTGGTCCAACTGCTGGTGGCGGGGAACGAGACCACCCGCAACATGATGTCGGGCGGACTGGTCGGTCTGGCCGAGACCCCCGGGGCGTGGGGGCTCCTCCGGCAACGGTGGGAGTCGTCCACGCCGAGGGCCCTGGCGACGGCGGTGGAGGAGATGCTGCGGTGGACGACCCCGGTCGTGTCGTTCCTGCGCACCGCCACCCGCGACACGGTGCTCGGCGGCCAGGCGATCGCGGCCGGCGACCCCGTGCTGATGCTCTACTCGTCGGCCAACCGCGACGAGGCCGTGTTCGGTGCCACCGGTGACCGGTTCGACGTCGCCCGGGATCCGAACCCGCACCTCGCCTTCGGGTTCGGCGCCCACTTCTGCATCGGGGCCGTGCTCGCCCGGCTCGAAGGGAGGATCCTCCTGGAGGAGCTGCTCGGGCGCTTCGGGTCGGTGGAACCGGCGGGTCCGGCGGTCCGTACCGGGTCTCCGGTGATCGCCGGGGTGCGCTCGGCCCCGCTCGTGTTCGGGCCCGCGCCCTGAGGCACTCGCGACCGGTCCGGACCGGAACCCCGGTCGCGCCGGCGTACGGGTCCGGTGGCGTGACCGCCGGGACCTTCAGTGACCGTGGGCGATCCCGACCTCGGGGTGGCCGTCGTCGGACGCCGGGCGTCGGTTGGTCGGATCGACGACCCGCTGGCCGCCGAGGTACGTCACCAGGTCCTCGGCCGCCAGGGGGCGGCAGAACAGGTTGCCCTGGCCGAACGCGCATCCTTCCGCCCGGACCAGGGCGAGCTGGTGCTCGTCCTCGATCCCCTCGGCGAGCACCCAGAGCCCCAGTGCCGATCCGAGCTGGACGATGGCGTGGACGAGAGCGGCGGCCTCCTGGCTGTCACCCAGAGCGGAGACGAACGACCGGTCGATCTTCAGCACGTCCGCCGGGAACCGGTGCAGGTAGGCGAGCGACGAGTAGCCCGTCCCGAAATCGTCGATCGCCACCCGGATCCCCCGGTCCTTGAGGGCGTGGAGGCTGCTCGCCACCTGCGTCGGGTCGTGCATCAGAGCGGTCTCGGTGACCTCGGCGACCAGGGCGCCGGGGTCGAGCCCGGTGGCGGCGAGGGCACGCTCGAAGTCCGCCACCAGGGACGTGTGCTCGAGCTGGCGGGCCGACAGGTTGACGGACACCGCCACCGGCAGCCCCGCCCCCGCCAGCCGCGCCGCCTGGTGGCAGGCCTGGTCGAGGACGACCAGGCCCACGTCGACGATCAGGCCCGACTCCTCGAGGGCGGGGACGAACTGGTCGGGGAGGACCGTCCCCCGGGTGGGGTGCTCCCAGCGCACCAGGGCCTCGAGCCCGATCACGTCCAGGGACCCGAGGGCGAAGGCAGGCTGGTAGACGACGGTGAACTGCCCCTCGGCGAGCGCGGTCCGCAGCTCGGCGTCGAGGGCGATCCGCCGGGTGACCGCGGACCGCATGTGCGGCTCGAAGCGCATGGCGACCGCCTTCCCCGACGCCTTGGCCCGGTAGAGGGCGATGTCCGCGTCCGCCAGCAGCTCTCCGGCGGTGGCGGTGGGATCGGCGGCGATGCCGATGCTGGCCGTGATCACCAGGGCGGTCCCGGGGAGGGAGGGGATCACGAACGGATCGGTGCACGCGCCCAGCAGCCGGTCGGCCAGGGCCCCGGGGTCGGCGGCCGACTCGGGTCCGGCCAGGACGACGAACTCGTCCCCTCCGAGACGTCCGATGGTGTCCGATGCGGCGAGCGCGCCCGCCAGGCGGTCGGCGACCGCCCGGAGCAACTGGTCCCCGACCCCGTGGCCGTGCGCGTCGTTGACGTCCTTGAACCCGTCGAGGTCGACGAACAGGAGCGCCACCGGTGCGCCGGTGCGCCGGTTCCGGGTGAGGGCGTCGTCGGCACGTTCGAGCACCAGGGTCCGGTTGGGCAGTCCGGTCAGGGCGTCGTGGAGCGCCAGGTGGCGCAGCTCGCCGGTCTTCTCCTCCACGAGGGCGAGCGCCGCCCGGCGCGACCGGGTGAGCACCGCCACCAGGAGGGTCACCAGGGCGGTGATCACCAGGCCGGCCACGAAGATGATCCATGCCTGGGTATCGGGGGAGAGGCCGCCACCTTCCGTTCCCGCCAGGCGGACCACCCAGTTCCCCTCGGCCCGGAGCGGGAGGGTGACGACCGAGTCGCCGGGGGCGGGATGGCCGACCCGGCTGAACACCTGGGTCGCCCCTCCGGGCACCCGGTCTGCCAGCACGAAGGACATCCCCCGCTGGACGCCGAGCACCGGGGCCAGCAGCGCGTCGGCGTCGAACACCCCGCCGACCCAGCCGAGGAGGGGTCCCCGTCGGCCGGACGCGACGGGGGACGGGGTTGCGGCGTAGACCGGCTCGACCAGCTCGATGGGGGACAGGTTCCCGAAGAGCACCTGGATCGCGTGGCGCTCCGCCGGATCGGAGCGGAGGACACCTGCCAGCACCGACGAGAACGAGCCGACGGCGAGCTGGCCGGTGGCCGCCGCCCGGTCGAGCAGCGGTGCCTGGGACCCCATGCATTCGTCCACGTCCGGGTCGAGGAACCCGCTGAACTCGTGCTCGAGGGAGCCGATGGCCGCAACCTTCGCCGATGCCCCGGGCGGGAGCTCCACCGCCGTCAGGCGCATCAGGCAGTAGCGGCTGCGCACACCGGGCGGGTCGAGGGAGAACCCCCCCGCCGGGGCGATGCCCGCGGGCGGATCGGCGGTGGCGGTGGCGGCGAAGGACGGGAGCTGGGCCGGCGTGACCGCCTGCACGTAGGCGAACGCGAAGGACCCCGGGTACCGTGTCGCCGACCCGAGCGTGGCGAACCACCGCCCGAACGCGGCGTTGCCGATCCCGGGGTTGTCGGCGACCAGGGTCCGGACGGTCGCCATCACGTCGGCGTCCCGCTGGAGCGACATGGTCAGGGTGTCGGCCACGCTGGTGGCGGTGGTGGCGAAGGCTCGCTGGCGCTCGGTCGCCACGGCGGACCGCCACGAACGGGCGACCAGCGCCGAGCCGAGCGTGCCGACGGCGAGCAGCAGGCAGAGGAGCAGCAACGAGGCGGCACGAGGACGGGAGCGGCGCCGGTCCCTCGGCGACGGCTGCGCCGTCGTGTCCGTCGTCAGGTCCACCCCCGATCTATCGACCGGACGACCCGCCCTCTGAAGCGGAACGCCCCTCCGGTCGTGCTAGATCCGGCTGAGGGCCTCGAACTGCTCGTCGCTGAGGGTCACTGCGCCACCGCGGCAGTTCTCCTCCACGTGCGCCACCGACGACGTGCCGGGGATGGGGAGGACCACCGGCGATCGCCGCAGGAGCCAGGCCAATGCCACCTGGGCCGGGGTGGCCCCGACGGCGGTGGCGACCTCATGCACCGGCCCGCCGGCCTGGGCGAGCTGGCCGGAGGCGATGGGGAACCACGGGATGAAGCCGATGCCCTCGGCGGTGCAGTGATCGAGGACCGCCTCGGACGACCGGTTGGTCAGGTTGTAGAGGTTCTGCACGCTCGCCACGGGCACGACCTCCTGGGCGGCGGCGATGTCCTCCACGGAGACCTCCGACAGGCCGACGGCGCCGACCTTCCCCTCGGCCACCAGTTCGGCCAGCAGGCCGAACTGCTCGGCAGCGGGCACCTTGGGGTCGATCCGGTGGAGCTGGAAGAGGTCGATCCGGTCGAGGCCCAGGCGCCGCAGGCTCATCTCGCACTCCTGGCGCAGGTACTCCGGCCGGCCGACCGGGGCCCACACGTCGGGCCCGGAGCGGGTGAGCCCCGCCTTGGTGGCGATGGTCAGGCCGTCGGGGTACGGGTGCAGCGCCTCGCGGATGATGTCCTCGCTCACCTCCGGGCCGTAGGAGTCGGCGGTGTCGATGAGGTCCACCCCCAGCTCGACCGCCCGGCGGACCACCCGGACGCACTCGGCGCGGTCGGCGGGCTCGCCCCAGATCCCGGGTCCGGTGAGGCGCATGGCGCCGAAGCCCAGGCGGTGGACGCGACGCCCCCCGAGCTCGAAGGTGCCGGACTGTTCGACGGGACGGCTGTCGGTGGTGGGGGTAGCCATGTGCGGACCTCGGTTCGCTCTCGGGGGATCTCCCACCGTTCTAGTCGGATCCGCCGGAGGGTGGACCCGCCCTCCGGGTTACCGGCCCCGGTAGTGGGCCTCCCGACCCCCGGAGCGGGACGCCTTCCTCTCCGCGTAGTCCGCGGAGGCGAGCACCATCGACTGGGCGATTGCCTCCTCCGCGATCGAGCGCTGCACCTCGGCGGTGGCCAGGCTGGACAGCGTCCGCCGGGCCATCTTGACGGTGAAGGTGGGGGCGGCGGCGATGGCATGGGCGATCTCCAGTGCGGCGGCGTCGAGCGCGTCGGCGTCCACCAGGCGGCTGACGATGCCGTGGCCGAGGGCCTCCTCGGCTTCGAGGACCCTGCCGGTGAGAGCAAGGTCGGCGGCCAGGCCGTGGCCGGCCATCTGGAAGAGGCGGGCGACGCCTCCGGAGTCGGGGATCACCCCATGGAGCACCTCCGGCAGCCTCATGCGGGTGTCCCTGGCCGCGATCCGGAGGTCGCAGAGGAGGGCCCGCTCGAAGGCGGCGCCGATCACCCAGCCCTTGAGGGCGCACACGATTGGGCACGGCATGGTGAGGAAGAGCTGGGTGGCCCGGTGCCCTCGCTCGATGAACTCGAGGTCGGAGATGTCCTCGGTGCGGACGCCGATCTGGCGGGTGTCCCGGCCGGAGGAGAAGGAGGCGCCCTCACCCCGCCAGACCACGGCTCGCAACCCCGGCAGCCGGTGGAGCTCGGCCAGGACCTCCCAGAGGCGGGTGTCCAGCTCGTCGCTCATGGCGTTGTGCTTCTCCGGGCGGTTGTTGGTCATCACCGCCACCGGGCCGTCGACCTCCAGCCGGACGAGGTCCTCCCCCGGTGCGCTCACCGGGTCCGCCCGGCGTCGGGCAGGGTCCCCCCGGCGAACGGTCCCTTCCCGAGCTGCTCGCGAACGGGGGTGAACGGGGGTTGCACCGTGTGGCGACGCTGCCAGTTGGCTCCGTCCACCACCAGTGTGTGGCCGGTGATGTAGGAGGCGTAGGGGGAGCACAGGTAGGTGGCGGCCCAGGCCAGCTCCCGGGGCAGTCCGACCCGCCCGGCCGGCACCCGGTTCTCGGGACCGGCGTGCTTGCCCGGCACCGCTGCGATGGCTGCCGTCTCGTCCTCGTGCGGTACCAGGCCGGGAACCAGGCCGTTCACCCGGATCCCGTAGGGGGCCCACTCGACGGCGAGGGTCTCGGTGAGGTTCTTCACGCCGGCCTTCGCCGCCGCAGAGTGGGCGAAGCCCGGTCCGCCCGTCCAGGCGTAGGAGGCGCCGACGTTGACGATCGCCCCGGCCCGACCGGCGGGGATGAGCCGGCGGGCCAGCTCCCGGGAGCAGAAGAACGTGCCGTTCAAGACGATGTCGACCACCGTGCGCCAGGCGTTGGGGCTCATGTCCTCGGCCGGGACCGGGAAGTTGCCGGCCGCGTTGTTCACCAGCACGTCGATGGGGCCGACGGCGTCCTCCACCGCCTCGAAGGCGCCGGCCACCGCGTCGGGGTCCCGGATGTCGCAGGGGTGGGCGAAGGCGGTGCCACCCGCCTCCTCGACGGCGGCCGCCCCCGCCGACAGGTGGGAGGGGTCGCGGCTGACGACCGCGACCGCGGCTCCGAGCCGGGCGAACTCGGTGGCGATCGCCTTGCCCAGGCCGGTCCCCCCGCCGGTCACGACCACCACCGCGCCGTCGTAGGCACCCGCCCGCAGCGCGGCCGTCCCTGCTGGCGGGGGCGGGGCGAGCCCGGGTGGGGTCATCGGCGCCGGGGTCTCATCGGCCGGTGATCATCCGAGGTCGGCACTGTACGCGGCGGTGACGCCGGGGAAGGCGTTGTCGATCGCCGGGCCGAGCCCGGCGCCGGACGGGTCGATGCCCAGCCCGTCGCGCAGCTGGGCGGTGACCGCCTGGTTGATCAACGGATAGGCGAGGGTGGGGTCGACGTCCGGCGGGAAGCATCCGTCGGTGCCGAGGGTGGCGAAGGTCCCCAGGCCGCCCTGGGCACCGGAGGCGGCCTTCAGGATGGTGACCAGGCGCTGGTTCCCCGAGTGGATCGTGCAGATGTCGTCGAACACGTTGTGGCCGGCGGTGTCGATGACGATCAACCGCTTCGGGGTCGGGAGGGTGGCGTAGGTGGCCTGCACGCTGGCGGGCGGCACCACCTTGTCGTTGCTGCCGTACATGACCAGGCCGGGCTTGGGGGTCGAGGGCGGCGTCCCCTGGCCGGGGGCCAGCGCGGCGTACGTCTTGATGGCGGGGTTGTCGGCCATGGTGATGGCGGCTCCCCCTCCGAGCGAGTGGCCGACCACCCCGATCCGCGAGAGGTCGAGGAGGCCGTGGAACAGGCTGCCCTTGGCCGTCTGCTGGGTGCGGAGGAAGCCGAGGGCCTCGTCGAGCGCCTGGCCGGCCGTGAGGAGCCCCGCCGGCTTGACCCCGCCCAGCACGGTCGCCAGGTCGTTGGCCGGTTCCAGCGGGGCGGCGACCACGAACCCCCACGAGGCCAGGTGGTCGGTGAGGAACGTCGACTGCTGGGGGTAGGAGCCGTACCCGTGGGCGAAGAGGACGGCCGGGTAGCGACCGGTGGGGTCGCCGCTCCCGGCGGGGTCGCGGGCGATCGGGGCATCGAGGTAGGAGTTGGTGGGCACCGTGTTGGGGAGGCTGGAGAGCAGGGGGTTGTCGGCCAACGCGGCGGGCACCCACGACTTCAGGGTGTACGTGTAGGTGGGCTTCCCCTTCACCGCCGACTTGTCGACCGGGTACCAGACCTGGACGGGATCGCCGTCGGCCATGGTCAACCGGGCGGTGCCCGCCGCGTACGGACCGGGGACGGAGAACGAGGTGACGGTCACGTGGGCCACGGTGGTCGACGTGGTGGCCGACGAGCTCGAACCGCAGGCGGCCGCCAGGAGGGCGACGGTGCTGACAACAGCGACCGCCGACCCCCTCCGGAGCCACGGGGTCCTCGGGATGCGGGCAAAGAGGAACATGTTGCAGAACGGTAGTCCGCGTCGGGCCGGCTCGCAGGGACCGCGGTCGGAGACAGGTGGGGTGGCGGGCTGTAGCCTCGGCGACCGTGGACTTCGATCTCTCCCCCGAACTGACCGCCCTCCAGTCGAGCGTCCGGCGCCTCGCCCGGGAACGCATCAAGCCGCGGGCCCGGGAGATCGACACCACGAGCGAGTACCCCCAGGACCTCTTCGAGGCGTTCCGGGACGCCGACCTCCTCGGCCTGTGCCTCCCCACCGAGCTGGGCGGCTCCGGGGCGGGCATCCTGGGGCTGACGGTGGCCATCGAGGAGGTGGCCAAGTACTCCAACACGGCCGCCCTGATGCTGCTGCTGACCCGGCTCCCGATCGGTCCGGTCCTCATCGCCGGCAACGACGACCAGAAGCAGCGGTACCTGCCGGGGATCGCCACGGGTGTGCTCCGGGCGGGGTTCGGGCTGTCCGAGCCCCAGGCCGGGAGCGACGTGGCCGGCATGCGGACTCGGGCGGTGCCCGATACCACCCCGGGCAACGAGGGCGGCTGGGTGCTGTCGGGGACGAAGTGCTGGATGTCCGGGGTACGGGAGGCCGACTGGTACACGGTGTTCGCCAAGACGGGCGACCCGGCCTCCCGGGCCCACGACTCGATCACCGCCTTCATCGTGGAGCGCGGCTGGGACGGGGTGTCGGTCGGCCGCACCGACCGCAAGATGGGGGTCCACGGGGTCGACACCGGCGAGCTGCTCCTCGACGGGGTGCACGTGCCGGCGGCCAACGTGATCGGCGAGGTGGGCGGGTTCCGGTTGGCCATGCTGGGCCTGAACGCCATGCGACCCATCGTGGCCGCGCGGGGGATCGGCCTGGCCGAGGGTGCCCTGATGTACGCCACCGAGTACGTCAGCCAGCGCCAGGCGTTCGGCGGGGTGATCGCCGACTTCCAGGGGATCCAGTGGGAGATCGCCAAGGTGGCGGTCGACATCGAGGCGGCGCGGCTTCTGACCTACCGGTCCGCCTGGCTGGCGGACCAGGGAAAGTTCACCAAGGAGTACGTGCCCTACCTTTCGATGGCCAAGTACCACGCCACCGAGCTGGCCGTCCGGGCGTCCGGCCTGGCCGTGCAGCTGCTGGGGGCGGCCGGGTACATGGAGGACCACCCGACCGAGCTCTGGTACCGCGACGCCCGCCAGCTGACCATCGTGGAGGGTACCTCGCAGGTGCAGCTCGGCCTGATCGCCAGGGGCGTGCTGGCCCACGACCTGTGGTGGGACTGACGGTGGGACCGGGAGGTCCCGGGCTGCCCGGCGGCGGAGCCAGCGGGGCCGGCGGGGCCGGCGCGCCCGCGTTCGCGGAGCTGGGCGGCTGGCCCGGGGTGCTGACCCGGCTCCTCGGCGGTGCGTCGCTGACCGTGGGGGAGGCGGAGACGGTGCTCGGGGAGGTGTGGGCCGGCGGTGCCACCCACGCCCAGATCGCCGCGCTGCTGGTGGCCCTGCGGGTGAAGGGCGAGTCGGTCGAGGAGATGACCGGTTTCGTCCGGGCGATGCTGAGCCACGCGTTGGCGCTTCCCCTCCCGGCGGGCACCGACGTGATCGACACCTGCGGCACCGGCGGCGACCGGTTGCGCAGCATCAACGTCTCGACCGTGGCCGCGCTGGTGGTGGCCGCCTCGGGGGCGAAGGTCTGCAAGCACGGGGGTCGGGCGTCGTCGTCCGCCGTCGGCGCCGCCGACGTGCTCGAGGAGCTGGGGGTCGTCGCCGATCTCGGGCCGGTCGGCGTCGCCCGCTGCATCGACGAGGTGGGGATGGGGTTCTGCTTCGCCCCCCGCTTCCACCCGGCGATGCGCTACGCGGGACCGGTCCGCCGGGAGCTCGGCATCCCGACCGTGTTCAACTTCCTCGGCCCGCTGGCCAACCCGGGCCGGGCCCGCTACCAGGTGGTCGGGGTGAGCGATCCCATGATGGCCGACAAGATGCTGGGCGTGCTGATGGCGAACGGCGCGGAGCGGGCCATGATCGTGTACGGCGACGACGGGCTGGACGAGCTGTCGACGACCGGTCCCTCCACGGTGCACGAGCTGCATCGCAACCGCTCCGGGAGCGGGACGGACTACGAGACCTCGATCTACCGGGTGGATCCGGGCGAGCTCGGGTTCGCCCCCGCCACCCTCGAGGACCTGCGGGGTGGCGACGCCGCGGTCAACGCAGAGGCCATCCGA
>JAJYYG010000109.1 GCA_021801235.1 Actinomycetes bacterium | reverse complement strand
CCCGATTGCGGCCGAGGTACTGATGGAGATGTGTCCGAGCGCCTGCCGGTCAGAACGGCGGGGACCTCGGACCGGACCATGCGGGCGCTCCGCTCGGGTTCTTCCGGGTGGAGCGTTTGCGTGCGAGGAGAGGCCGGACCGGCCGCATCGGTCCCGCCCGGGAGATCTGGGTGTGGCCCCGATGGGGCAGCAGGGAGGCGACCGGTGCGGAGCGCCGGTGGCCTCACGCAGGACCGCAGCAGTCGAGCAGTGAACTCGGCGTCGATCGGCGTCGATCAGGGTGAAGAGTCGAGACGGAGAAGCCGCAGTGGCTACCAAGGCGATCGTGGGCGAAAAGGTTGGCATGACCCAGATCTGGGACGACCAGAACCGGGCGATCCCGGTGACGGTGGTGCGCGTCGCGCCCGTCCGGATCGTCCAGGTCAAGACGGCCGAGCGTGAGGGATACGGAGCCCTGCAGGTGACGTGGGGCCATCGGCGGGCTTCGGCGCTCACCAAGCCGGAGAAGGGCCACTTCGACAAGGCGGGCGTGGATCCGGGTCGGCGGCTCGTCGAGCTCCGGATCGACGACGTGGGCGAGTACGAGGTCGGCCAGCAGCTGACCGCCGAGATCCTCCGTGCGGGCGAGTTGGTGGACGCCATCGCGGTGTCGAAGGGCAAAGGGTTCGCGGGTGGCATGAAGCGGCACAACTTCAAGGGCCAGGGCGCCTCCCACGGAAACCACAAGAAGCACCGTTCCCCCGGCTCCATCGGCGCCTGCGCCACCCCGTCCCGCGTGTTCAAGGGAACCCGGATGGCGGGTCGCATGGGTGGGGAGCAGGTGACCACCCTCAACCTCGAGGTGGTGCAGGCGGATCCCGACCGCGAGCTGGTGCTCATCAAAGGCGCGGTCCCAGGGCCACGTGGGGGCATGGTCGTGCTCAGGGACGCGGTCAAGGCTCCGCTGGCCAAGGGAGGGAAGGTCTCGTGAATGCCGTCGGAACGTTCGATCCGGAGGCGGCGACCCCGGCACAGCTCCGCAGGATGCTGCGGCCCGCGCCCGTGGTCCGGACGGTCCCGCGCCGGTCGATGGACGGGAACGTGCTCGGCGAGGTCGACCTCGACCCCGAGCAGTTCGGGATCGAGCCGAACCGGGCGGTCCTCCACCAGGTGGTGACCGCCCAGCTGGCCGCGGCCCGGTCCGGGACCCAGTCCACCAAGACCCGGTCCGAGGTCCGGGGAGGTGGGGCCAAGCCGTTCCGCCAGAAGGGGACCGGTCGCTCGCGGCAAGGATCGACCCGGTCCCCGCAGTGGGTCGGCGGGGGTGTGGCTCTCGGCCCGAAGCCCCGTTCCTACGCCCAGAGGACCCCGAAGAAGATGATCCAGCTGGCGCTCCGCTCGGCGCTGTCCGACCGGGCCGCCGGGGGCCGGGTTGCCCTCGTCGACTCGTGGGGTTTCACCACACCCCGCACCAAGGATGCCATCGCCGCCCTCGGTGCCCTCGGGCTGACCGGGAGGGTCCTGGTCGTCCTCGGAGACGAGGACGGCTACGCGGACCGCTCGTTCGCCAACCTCCCCGAGGTGCAGACGATGGTGGTGGGAGAGCTGAACGCCTACGACATCCTCGTCAACGACTGGGTCGTGTTCACGGACGGGACGCTTCCCGGCGGCATCGGCTCCTTCCGACCGGCAGACGGGGCCGGCGCGGCGGACGACGACGCCGTGACCGAAGCCGCCGAGCCCGATGCTGCGGTCGAGGCGGACGGCGACGCCGGCGACGCTGACGACACTGACGACGTTGTCGCCGCGTCCGAGTCCAGCGGCGCCGGCGAGACCGCCGGGGCCTCCACCGAAGGGAGCGCGTCGTGAGGGATCCCCAGAACGTGCTGATCCGGCCGGTCGTCTCCGAGAAGTCCTACGCCCTCATGGACGACAACGTCTACGTCTTCGTGGTGGACCCCTCGGCCACGAAGATCGACGTCCGCCGTGCGGTGGAACAGGCGTTCGGCGTCCGGGTGAGCAACGTCAACACGCTGAACCGGAAGGGCAAGGTCCGCCGCAACCGGAAGAACAACACCCTGGGCCACCGTCCGGACACGAAACGCGCCATCGTCACCCTGCACGAGGGTGACTCGATCGACCTGTTCGAGAGCTGAGAGTTCGAGGATCATGCCGCTCCGTTCACGCAAGCCCACCAGCGCCGGTCGCCGGTTCCAGACGGTCTCGGACTTCGCCGAGATCACGACGGACCGCCCCGAGAAGTCGCTGCTCGCGCCCAAGCCGTCCACCGGTGGCCGCAACAGCCACGGCCGCAAGACCTCCCGCCACCGCGGGGGTGGCCACAAGCAGCAGTACCGCATGGTCGATTTCAAGCGCGACAAGGACGGTATCCCGGCCAAGGTCGCCACCATCGAGTACGACCCGAACCGCAACGCCCGGATCGCCCTGCTCCACTACCTCGACGGTGAGAAGCGTTACATCCTGGCCCCGGCCGGGGTGCGGGTCGGCGACCTGCTCCAGTCCGGGCAGGGAGCCGACATCCGACCGGGCAATGCCCTGCCGCTCCGGTACATCCCGGTCGGTTCGGTGATCCACAACGTGGAGCTGCGTCCGGGCGGCGGCGGCAAGATGGGGCGCGGCGCCGGCATGAGCATCCAGCTCGTGGCGAAGGAGGGGGCCTATGCGACCCTCCGGCTTCCCTCGACCGAGATGCGTCGGGTGTCGATCGACTGCCGCGGCACGCTGGGGACGGTCGGCAACTCCGAGGCCGAGCTGATCAAGATCGGCAAGGCCGGCCGGAACCGCTGGAAGGGGAAGCGTCCGCAGACCCGGGGTGTGGCGATGAACCCGGTGGACCACCCCCTGGGTGGTGGCGAGGGCAAGTCCTCCGGCGGTCGGCATCCCGTCTCGCCGTGGGGCAAGCCCGAAGGCCGGACCCGGAGCCGGGGCAAGGAGTCCGACAAGATGATCGTCCGCAGGCGCCGCACCCGCGGTGCCCGTCGATAAGGGAACCGAGGGAACCACACACCATGCCTCGCAGTCTGAAGAAAGGCCCGTTCGTCGACGAGCACCTGCTCAAGAAGGTCGACGTGCTGAACGCCGCCGGCGACAAGAAGGTCATCAAGACCTGGTCGCGGCGGTCCACGATCATCCCCGACATGGTCGGGCACACCATCGCGGTCCACGACGGCCGCAAGCACATCCCGGTCTACGTGACCGAGTCGATGGTCGGCCACAAGCTCGGCGAGTTCTCGCCGACCCGGACCTTCAAGTTCCACGCCGGCCAAGAGCGCGCGGGGAGGCGCTGAGGTGACCGGAGTGAAGACCAACGAGCGGGAAGGCACCCGCGCCGTCCTCCGCCACAGCCGCATGTCGGCGTCGAAGGCCCGCCAGGTCCTCGATCAGATCCGGGGCATGGACGCGGACCGTGCGGCCGAGACGCTGCGTCTCGGCGACCGGGAGGCGGCCACCGTCATCGGAAAGGTCCTGGCATCGGCGGTCGCCAACGCCGTGCACAACGACGGGCTCGACGCCGAGCAGCTGTTCGTCTCCGCGTGCTACGCCGACGAGGGGAGCACGCTCAAGCGCTGGCGCCCGCGTGCCCGCGGACGTGCGACGCGGATCCGTAAGCGCACGTGCCACATCACGATCATCGTGAGCCCGATGTCCGAAGAGCGCCTGGTCCGTCGGCGTGCGAAGCAGGGTGCGGCCGGCGCCCAGCGTTCCCGGCGGGTCGCCGGCTCCCGACGGAGTCGCGCGGAGGAGCAGGCTCCCGGGACCACGTCCGCCGACTCGGCCGCCGAGTCTCCGGTGGCGGAGGCGTCGACCGGAGCTGAGGCATGGGCGGACGACGTCGCGGGAGCCGACGACATCGTCACCGAGACCGAGGCCGGACCGCTCGAGGACCCGGAGCTCCACGAGGCACCCGAGGACGACATCGTCACCGAGACCGAGGCGGGCCCCATCGAGGCGTCCGACCTCGAGACCGGGGAAGCCGACGACGGTGCGAGCGGGACGGACGACCACGACGACGAGTCAGACGGCGATCCCGCCGAAGAGAAGGGCGAGTAGATGGGCCAGAAGGTCAATCCCTACGGGTTCCGGCTCGGCATCACCACGGACTGGAAGTCCCGGTGGTTCGAGGAGAAGAACTACCAGAACTGCGTGGTCGAGGACTGGGAGATCCGGGACTACCTGATCTCCCAGCTCGAGTCCGCTGCGGTCAGCCGCGTGGAGATCGAGCGCACGCGGGACCGTCTCCGGGTGGACATCCACACGGCCCGGCCCGGCATCGTCATCGGTCGCCGGGGTGCCGAGGCGGACCGGCTGAAGAAGAAGATCGAGGAGATCACCGGTCTGAACAACCGTATCCAGCTCAACATCCAGGAGATCAAGCAACCCGAGCTGGACGCCGCCCTCATCGCCCAGGGCATCTGTGACCAGCTCGCCCGCCGGGTGGCGTTCCGGCGGGCCATGAAGCGTGCGATCCAGACGGTGCAGAAGGCCGGTGCCCTCGGCGTGCGCGTGCAGTGCTCGGGCCGGCTCGGCGGGTCGGAGATGGCGCGCAAGGAGTCCTACCGGGAGGGAAGGGTCCCGCTGCACACCCTCCGTGCCGACATCGACTACGGCTTCCGGGAGGCGAAGACCACCTTCGGGCGGATCGGCGTGAAGGTCTGGATCTACAAGGGCGACATCCTCCCCTACAAGATCTCGACCGAGGACAAGATCACCCGTGAGGCGGCGATGGCCGTCGGCGAGACGTCGGGCCAGGGGGCGGGCGCCCCCCGGCGCCTGATCACCGCCGGTGGTGGTCGCCGCCGGGCGGAGCAGGGGGCTCCGGGGAGCGTGGCGACACTCGACGAGGAGCTGGCAGGTGTGCCCGCCGACGAGGTGGGTGCGGAACCGGTTCCGCCGCCGGCACCCGTCGCCGGGGACGGCGAGGGCGCCGGTGAAGTGGCCATCGCCGAGGCAGATGCCCCGCCGGTGGACATCGTTCCCGTGCCGGCCGTGCCCGACGAGCTCGAGCGGATCCTCACCGAGGATGAGGAGATCGAGCGCCGGACCAGGGAGCACCACGAGACCCCGCACTTCCGGAAGGAGGTCGACTGATGTTGATGCCCCGCAAGGTGAAGCACCGGAAGCAGCAGCGCGGCCGGATGAGTGGGAAGGCCAAGGGCGGGAGCGCGGTGACCTTCGGCGACTTCGGGATCCAGGCCCTCGAACCGGCGTGGCTGACCGCTCGCCAGATCGAGGCGGCACGAATCGCCATGACCCGCCACGTCAAGCGTGGCGGCAAGGTGTGGATCCGGGTCTTCCCGGACCGCCCGGTGACCCAGAAGCCGGCGGAGACCCGCATGGGATCCGGAAAAGGGAACCCGGAGCACTGGGTGGCGGTGATCAAGCCCGGTCGCATCCTGTTCGAGCTGGCCGGGGTGGATCCCGAGCTGGCCAGGGAGGCCATGGAACGTGCCATCCAGAAGCTGCCGTTCAAGGCCCGTTTCGTGATCCGGCCCGGGACGCACGGCACGCCGGAGGTGCAGGTCTGATGGTGACCTCAGCGGAGATCTCCGAGTACGACATCGACGAGCTGGAGACCCGACTCTCGGAGACGAGGCGGGAGCTGTTCAACCTCCGGTTCCAGTTGGCGACGGGACAGCTCGACAACTTCTCGCGCCTCCAGCACGTCCGAAAGGACATCGCCCGAATGCTCACCGAGCTGCGATCCCGCGAGATCGCCGAGGCGGAAGGCATGCTGGTCGAGGAGCTCCCGGCCCACCGGGCCGCCGCCCGGATCCGTTCCGAGGACGAGGCGCTGGGCCGGACGAGGACCACGGCGTCCGCCCGCAGGGCCGCGGCGAAGGCCGAGGCCGAAGATGGCACGGCTGACGATGGCGAGGCCGAAGATGGCACGGCTGACGATGGCACGGCTGACGACAGTGTCGGCACGACCGACGATCCCGACACTGCGGTGGGGGACGAGGTAGCCGAGGCTGAGGCCTTCGACTCCAACGACGGTGACGGTGAATCGGACGGCGACGACGTGGAAGGCTCGGATGGGGCTGCGGACGGCACCGCCTCCGACGAGGAGGAGGAGAGCTGATGGCTGACGACGAAACGACCGTGGACGTGGGGACCGGTGACGGGGACGGAGGCGAGGCGCCCGCCGCGGCCCCGGCCCCCCCGGCCCCGGCCCCGGCCCCGACAACGCCTGCCGCCACGGCGGCATCGACCACCGCAACGACGGCGACCACCGAACGGCCGAACGGACGCAAGGTCCGCGAGGGCCTGGTGGTGTCGGACGCCATGGACGCCACGGTGATCGTGGCGGTCGTCGAGCGGGTGAGGCATCCGCGTTACGGCAAGACGGTGCAGCGGACCAAGCGTCTCTACGTCCATGACGGAGAGAACGAGGCGAAGGTCGGAGACCGGGTGCGGGTGGTGGAGACCAGGCCGCTCTCCAAGCTCAAGCGCTGGCGCCTGGGCGAGATCCTGGAGCGTGCCCGATGATCCAGCAAGAGTCCCGACTCCGTGTGGCCGACAACTCGGGTGCGAAAGAGGTCCTCTGCATCAAGGTGCTCGGAGGGTCGCGCCGCCGGTACGCCTCGATCGGGGATGTGTTCGTCGCCACGGTCAAGGACGCGATCCCCGGCGCGGCGGTGAAGAAGGGCGAAGTCGTCAAGTGCGTCGTCGTCCGGACCAAGAAGGAGAAGCGGCGCCCGGACGGGAGCTATATCCGGTTCGACGAGAACGCCGCCGTACTGATCAACGACCAGCAGCAGCCGCGTGGGACCCGCATCTTCGGCCCCGTGGGCCGCGAGTTGCGCGACAAGCGCTTCATGCGGATCGTCTCGCTGGCACCGGAGGTGTTGTAGATGAGGATCCGCAAGGGAGACAAGGTCCAGGTGATGTCGGGGAAGGACCGCGGCAAGCAGTCCGAGGTCATCCGCGCCATCCCGTCGGAGGGACGGGTCATCGTGGAGGGCGTCCACGTCGCCAAGCGGCACGCCAAGCCGACGCGGGCGACCATGCAGGGGGGCGTGATCGACAAGTTCATGCCGGTGGCGGTGTCGTCGGTGGCGATCGTGTGCGGGGCCTGCGGGCCGACCCGCATCGGCGTGCGGATCGACGACCAGGGCCGCAAGCTCCGGATCTGCCGCAAGTGCGGAGGAGACCTGTGATGGCCACCGCGACCACGGCGCGTCCCCGCCTGAAGAGGCGGTACGACAGCGAGATCCGTTCCCAGCTGCAGGAGACCCTCGGCCTCGCCAACATCATGGAGGTTCCCCGGCTCTCCAAGATCGTCATCAACATGGGCGTCGGACGGGCCACCCAGCAGAAGTCGCTCATCGAGGGAGCAATGAGCGACCTCGAGCGCATCACCGGGCAGAAGCCGGTGGTCACCCGGGCCAAGAAGTCGATCGCAGGATTCAAGCTGCGCGAGGGGCAGGAGATCGGCGCCAAGGTCACCCTGCGCGGCGACCGGGCGTGGGAGTTCTTCGACCGCCTGGTGGCGACCGCGATCCCGCGGATCCGTGACTTCCGGGGACTTTCCCCCCGCTCGTTCGACGGGCACGGCAACTACACGTTCGGGGTGACCGAGCAGCTGATCTTCCCCGAAATCGACTATGACCGCATCGACACCACCCGAGGGATGGACATCACCATCGCCACCACCGCACGTACCGACGACGAGGGCCGCGCCCTGCTGGCCGCGTTCGGTTTCCCGTTCCGCAAGGAGAACCAGTAACCCCATGGCGAAGAAGGCTCTGATCGAGAAGCAGCAGCGCACGCCCAAGTTCAAGGTGCGCGGCTACACCCGCTGCCGTCGTTGCGGCCGGCCGAAGGCCGTCTACAAGAAGTTCGGGCTCTGCCGGATCTGCCTGCGGGTGATGGTGCACGCCGGTGAGATCCCGGGCGTCACCAAGGCCAGCTGGTGAAGGGGGGCGACGAACGATGACAATGACCGACCCGATTGCCGACATGCTCACCCGCATCCGCAACGCCAATACCGCCCACTTCGACACGGTGAAGATGCCGTGTTCGAAGGTGAAGGAGTCCTTGGCCGCCATCCTGGTGGAGGAGGGGTACATCTCGGGCTTCAGCGTGGACGAGAACCCGGGCAAGCCGGGGAAGACCCTCCAGATCGAGATGAAGTACGCCCCGGACCGGGCCCGGACGATCTCGGGCATCAAGCGGGTCTCGAAGCCCGGTCTCCGGATCTACGCCCGTGCCGACAAGATCCCGCGGGTGCTCGGAGGGATGGGGGTCGCGGTCGTCTCCACGTCCCGGGGCCTGATGACCGACCGCGAGGCGCGCAAGCGCCGCGTGGGGGGCGAGGTGCTCTGCTATGTGTGGTGATCCCCGGACCGCCCCGCTCGCGGTCGGTGCAGACGGCGAGCAGACGATCGGCGCCCACACGATCGGCGCCCGGAAGGACGTGAGCTGATGTCGCGCATCGGACGTTCCCCGATCCCGGTGCCCTCCGGGGTATCGGTGACCTTCGGGGAGGAGAACACCGTCGTGGTCAAGGGTCCCCAGGGTGAGCTGTCGCGCACCCTGCCCAGCGCCATCACCGTCCGCCACGAGGGCGACACCCTCGTGGTGGAGCGGCCCGACGACCAGCGGCAGAACCGTTCGCTCCACGGCCTGACCCGCACGCTGGTCGCCAACATGGTCGACGGCGTGACCCAGGGGTTCTCGAAGGAGCTCGAGATCGTCGGTGTAGGGTACCGGGCGATCCCCAAGGGGCCGGGCGGGCTCGAGCTGGCGCTCGGGTTCTCCCACCCGGTGAACGTGACGGCGCCGGAGGGTGTGACCTTCGAGGTGCCCACCGCCACCCGCATCATCGTGAAGGGGATCGACAAGGAGAAGGTCGGCCAGACCGCCGCCGACATCCGCAAGATCCGCAAGCCCGAGCCCTACAAGGGCAAGGGCGTCCGCTACGCCGGCGAACGCGTGCTCCGCAAGGCCGGGAAGGCAGCGAAGTAATGGGACACAGCACAGACCACAAGCTCGAGCTCCGGCTGCGGCGCCACAAGCGCGTCCGCCGGCGTCTGGCCGGGACGGCCACCCGTCCCCGGCTGGCGGTGTTCCGCTCGAACAAGCACATCGTCGCCCAGGTCATCGACGACGACGCGGGTCGCACCCTGGTGGCCGCCTCCACGGTGGAGCCCGGGCTGCGGTCCTCCTCCGGAGGGACGGTCGAGGCCGCCCGAGCCGTCGGCACCCTGATCGCGGAGCGGGCCACCGCCGCCGGGGTCACCACCGTCGTCTTCGACCGCGGTGGATTCGCTTACCACGGGAGGGTGGCCGCGCTGGCCGACGCCGCCCGTGCCCGAGGACTGGAGTTCTGAGCCGATGACCGAGCTGCAGTACGAAGAGCGCACCATCCGGGTCAACCGGGTGTCCAAGGTGGTCAAGGGTGGTCGGCGCTTCAGCTTCGCCGCCCTCATGGTCGTCGGTGACGGCAACGGAAAGGTCGGCCTCGGCTACGGCAAGGCGAAGGAAGCCGGTCTCGCCGTCCAGAAGGGCATCGAGGAGGCGCGCAAGAACGTCTTCGACGTCCCCTTGGCCGGTTCGACCATCACCCATCCGGTACTCGGGGAGAGCGGGGCGGGGCGGGTGCTGCTGAAGCCGGCCGCCCCCGGGACGGGCGTGATCGCCGGGGGTGCTGCACGCGCCATCCTCGAGATGGCCGGGATCCGCGACATCCTCTCGAAGTCCCTCGGGTCGTCGAACGGCATCAACGTGGCGCACGCCACCATCGCCGGCCTGAAGGCCTTGAAGCGTCCGGACGAGATCGCCACCTTGCGCGGCAAGCCCGCCGACGAGGTCATCCCGGAGGGCGTGCTGCGCGCCTACCGCGAACGTCAGCGCCAGGCCGACCTGTTCACCGAGGTGCGTTGAGATGGCGCCCGACACGACCGCCGGATGGCTGCGGGTGACCCAGGTCCGTTCCTCCATCGGGACCAAGCCGAAGCACCGGGGGACGCTGCGCGCCCTCGGGCTCCGGGGCATCGGCCGGACCAACGTCCTGCCCGACCGCCCCGAGATCCGTGGCATGCTGGCCCGCGTTCCCCATCTCATCGAGGTCGTCCCGGTCGGTGACGACGCTCCCGGCGACGGCGAAAGAGGTCCGCGATGAAGGTCCACGAGCTCCGACCACCCACCGGTTCGACCCGCCCCCGCCGGCGCGTGGGGCGCGGGATCGGGGGCAAGGGCGGCAAGACCGCGGGCCGCGGCACCAAGGGTCAGGGGGCCCGGGACACCATCCCGATGGGGTTCGAGGGCGGGCAGCTTCCGCTGATGCAGCGCATCCCCAAGCTCCGCGGCTTCAAGAACCCGTTCCGCATCGAGTACACACCGGTCAACGTGGGCGCCCTCGAGGCTCTCGACGGGGAGGCGTTCGACCTCGAGGCACTCGTAGCCTCCGGGCTCGCCCGCAAGGGAGCGCTGGTCAAGGTCCTCGGAGGAGGGTCGTTGACCCGCGCCCTCCGTGTGGAGGCGCATGCCTTCTCCGCGTCGGCCGAGGCGGCCATCACCGCCGCCGGGGGGTCGACCACCACCGTGCCCCTCCCCTTCGGCCACGGCCGTCCGCCTGCGCAGGGCAACGCCCTCACCAACCGGTAGCATCGGCCGACCACCCGGCAACGAGGAGCGACCATGCTCGCCAGTCTGGCCAACATCTTCCGGATCCCGGACCTTCGGAAGAAGGTCCTCTTCACGCTGACCGTCATCGCCATCTACCAGTTCGGGGCCAACGTCCCGGCGCCCTACATCGACTTCTCCAAGGTGCAGCAGCTGGCGGCGGGGGCGTCGGGATCGGGCGTGCTCGGGTTCCTCAACCTCTTCTCGGGCGGTGCCCTGACCCGCATGGCCGTGTTCGGGCTCGGGATCATGCCCTACATCACCTCCAGCATCATCATCCAGCTGCTGGCGACGGTCATCCCCAAGCTGGAGCAGTGGCGGGACCAGGGGGCCATCGGTCAGAAGAAGCTGACCCAGACCACCCGGTACCTCACCGTGGCGCTGGCGGTGATGCAGTCCAGTGGGCTCGTCTACCTGTTCCACAAGGGCGGCGGCGGGCTCCTCGGAACGTCGACCAACATCGACCTCATCCTCAACTACTCCATCTGGCGGGCCGGCTTCATCGTGCTGACCCTCACCGCCGGGACGGCGTTCGTCATGTGGCTCGGCGAGCTGATCACGCAGCGGGGGATCGGTCAGGGCATGTCCATCCTGATCTTCGCCAACGTGGTGGCCGGGATCCCCACCGGCCTCAACTCGGTGCTCCAGGTGGGGGGGAAGTTCAAGTTCGGGGCGATCATCCTGGTGTCGTTGATCCTGCTGGTGCTGATCGTCTTCGTCGACCAGGGGCAGCGCCGGATCCCGGTGACCTTCGCCAAACGGGTGGTCGGCCGCAAGATGTACGGCGGGTCCAACACCTACATCCCCCTGAAGGTGAACCAGGCCGGCGTGATCCCGATCATCTTCGCCAGCTCGGTGCTCTACATCCCGGTGCTGCTCTCGAACATCATCCCGGCCGCGTGGTTCCGCAACTGGGTCAACAACAACATCACGCCGACCAGCCTGTTCTACATCGTGACCTACTTCGTGTTCATCCTCCTGTTCACGTTCTTCTACGTGTACGTCGCCTTCGACCCCCACCAGCAGGCCGACATCATCCGCAAGCAGGGCGGCTACATCCCCGGGATCCGGCCGGGGCCGCCGACCGAGAAGTACCTCGCCCACATCCTGAACCGCATCACCTGGCCGGGCGCCATCTTCCTGGGCGGGGTGGCGGTGGTCCCCTCGCTGCTCATGGCGGCGTGGAACATCAACAACTACCCGTTCTACGGCACGACGCTCCTGATCGCGGTCGGCGTGGCCCTCGAGACGATGAAGCAGATCGACAGCCAGCTGATGATGCGGAACTACGAGGGCTTCCTCAAGTAAGTGGTACCCGGAGCGAGGCTCGTTGTCCTCGGCAAACAGGGGGCAGGCAAGGGGACACAGTGCGTGCGCCTCTCGCACCACTACGTCATCCCCCACATCTCCACGGGGGACATGCTGCGCGCCTCGGTGAAGCAGGGGACCCCCCTGGGCCGCAAGGCGAAGGTGCAGATGGACAGGGGCGAGCTCCTCGGCGACGACCTCATCATGGAGATGGTCGCCAGCCGGCTGGCCGAGAGTGACGTCCGGGCGCGCGGGTTCGTGCTCGACGGTTGTCCCCGCACGGTGGAGCAGGCCGAGCGGCTGGCCGAGATCCTCACGCCGTTCGACCTCGATCTCACCATCGACATCGAGGTGCCGACCAACCAGGTGCTCCGTCGCCTGGCGGCCCGCCGGGTGTGCGTGGACTGCGGAGCGAACTACTCGGTGTCGGCCCCGCCGCGGATCAACTGGACTTGCGACGTGTGCGGGGGAGAGGTGGTCCAGCGTGAAGACGACAAGGAGGAGGCCATCACCCGCCGGCTCGAGCTCTACGAGCGCCAGACGGCCCCGCTGATCGACTGGTACCGGGCCCGGGACCAGCTGGCCACGGTATCGGGGACCGGTGCCCCGGACGCGGTGACCCGCCGGATGGTCAACGCGGTCGAGGAGCGTCGGGCACGGCGCGGCGGCCGCCTCCTGTGAGCCGGTCTCCCGCGGTGGACCCGTCGTCGGCAGTGAGCGCGTCCCCCGCGGTGGGCCCGTCTTCCGCTGTGGGACAGTGGAGCCGATGAGACGCAACGCCGACGAGCTGGCCAAGATGCGCAAGGCGGGGAGGGTCGTCGCCGAGATCCACGAGGCCACGCGAGCCGTGCTCCGCCCGGGGGTGACCACCGCGGACATCGACCGGGCCGCACGAGAGGTGCTCGAGCGGCGCGGGGCGAAGTCCAACTTCTTGAACTACCACGGCTTCCCGGCCGTGGTGTGCACGTCGCCCAACTCGATGATCGTCCACGGGATCCCCTCCCCCGACGTGGTGCTGGTCGAAGGGGACCTCATCTCGGTCGACTGCGGCGCCATCGTGGAGGGCTACCACGGGGATGCCGCCTACACGGCGGGGATCGGTGCCGTGTCGGACGAGGCTGCCCGGCTGATGGACGTGACCGAGCGGAGCCTGGAGGCGGGGATCGACCAGCTGGTCCCCGGGAACCGGCTCCACGAGGTGGGTCGCGCCGTGCAGCAGGTGGCGGAGGCCGCCGGGTTCTCGGTGGTGCGGGAGTACGTGGGCCACGCCATCGGGACGGCGATGCACGAGGAGCCCCAGGTGCCGAACTACTGGCCGGGGAGCCCGGGCCCGACCCTGAAGACCGGCATGGTGTTCGCGGTGGAGCCGATGGTGAACGCCGGGGGCGCGGCGACGGTCCAGCTCGACGACGGGTGGAGCGTGGTCACCGCGGACGGCCGCCTGTCGGCCCACTTCGAGCACACCATCGCGGTGACCGAGGACGGCCCGGAGGTGTTCACCGTCCTGTGAGCCGGATCGCGGTGTCCGTGGGAGGGGCTCCGCCGTCCCGGCGGGCACGGACGCGGGTCGAACTGGCAATTTGCCGCCGACGGACTAGAATGGCCGTTCGGCTCGTCGCGGTTGCTCCCCGGCGCGCCGATCTCGCCCAGGCGGTGCCCTCCGGGGACGCCGCTCGCGGCGGGTCCGGGAGGCCGTGTGTGGCCGGACCGGGGCGCCGGCCCGCGGGTCGCGTGGACGAGGACGAAGCACTACCGAGGAGATTCACCTGCCCAAGCCCAAAGAAGATGCCATCGTGCTGGAGGGGACGGTCGTCGAGCCGCTCCCCAACGCCATGTTCCGGGTGGAACTGGAGAATGGCCACAAGGTGCTGGCGCACAGCTCCGGGAAGATGAGGATGCACCGCATCCGCATCCTCCCCGGCGACCGTGTGCAGGTGGAGATCACCCCCTACGACCTGGCCAGGGGGCGCATCACCTACCGCTACAAGTGACAGAGCGGTGGGCGGGGGACCGGTCCGCCGGTCGCCTGTCGGACCGCCCAGGGGCCGGACGGCTCCGGAGGTCGCCTCGACGGGCCCGAGTGAGCGGACCGGCCGGACGGGGTGGTCCCGGCCCGGAAGGGCACACCGGCCGAGCAGGACAGATGGACCGAACGGACCGGTGACGGGCGCTCGGGGCGATGGAACAGTTCGAGACGAGGATGGAAACGTGAAGGTTCGACCGAGCGTCAAGCCGATGTGTGAGAAGTGCAAGGTGATCCGCCGGCACCGGCGGGTCGTGGTCATCTGCGAGAACCCCCGCCACAAGCAGCGGCAGGGCTAGGGCTCGCGGACCAGGGACGAAGGAAGAAGGAAGGCAACGTGGCCCGAATCGCAGGAGTCGACATCCCGCGCGAGAAGCGTCTGGAGATCTCGCTCACCTATATCTACGGCATCGGTCTGACGACGTCACAGCGCATCTGCGACGCCACCGAGACCAACCGGGACACCCGGGTCCGCGACCTGACCGACGACGAGGTCGCCCGGCTCCGGACCTACATCGACGCCAACCTCCAGGTGGAGGGGGACCTCCGCCGCGACGTGTCCCAGGACATCAAGCGCAAGATGGAGATCGGCTGTTACCAGGGGATCCGCCACCGCAAGGGTCTGCCGGTCCACGGCCAGCGCACCCACACCAATGCCCGTACACGCAAGGGACCGAAGAAGACGGTCGCCGGGAAGAAGAAGGTCCGTAAGTAAATGGCCAAGACCACCAAGCCGGGCGCTTCCGCCCGCCGCCCCCGCCGCCGCGAGCGGAAGAACATCACCTACGGCGTCGCCCACATCAAGAGCTCCTTCAACAACACCATCGTCTCGATCGCCGACCCGGAGGGCAACGTCCTGGCCTGGGCGTCGGCGGGGAACGTGGGGTTCAAGGGCTCGCGCAAGTCGACGCCGTTCGCCGCGCAGCTGGCTGCCGAGCAGTGCGCCAAGCGTGCGATGGAGCACGGCGTGCGCCGGGTGGACGTCCTGGTCCGCGGCCCGGGTTCGGGCCGGGAGACGGCGATCCGCTCGCTGGCGGCCGCCGGCATCGAGGTCGCCGGCATCAAGGACGTCACGCCGATCCCCCACAACGGCTGCCGCCCGAAGAAGCGGCGCCGGGTCTGAGGCCGGACGACAAGGAACGGTAGGAACACACATGGCTCGTTACACTGGTCCCGTCTGCCGGCTGTGCCGCCGGGAGCGCACCAAGCTCTTCCTCAAGGGGGAGCGCTGCTACTCGATGAAGTGCCCCGTCTCCGAGGCGGTGACCGATCGCCACAGCCGGGCCTACCCGCCGGGTGAGCACGGCCGCGACCGGATGCGCCAGGGGTCGGAGTACCTCACCCAGCTGCGCGAGAAGCAGAAGGCTCGGCGCATCTACGGCCTCCTGGAGCGCCAGTTCCACAACCTCTACGTGGAGGCCAACCGCGCCCCCGGGATCACCGGCGAGAACCTGCTCCGCATGCTCGAGCAGCGCCTCGACAACGTCGCCTTCCGGGCGGGATGGGGGGCCAGCCGTTCCCAGGCCCGCCAGTTCGTCCGCCACGGGCACGTCCTCGTCAACGGCAAGCGGGTCGACATCCCGAGCTACCGGGTGCGCCAGAACGACGTCGTGTCCCTGAAGACCTCGTCCCACGAGCTGTTCCACGTCCGGCGCAACATGGACACCCTCGACCGTCAGCTCCCCCCGTGGCTCGAGACGGTCGGTGACCGTTTCTCGGTCCGGGTGTTCTCGTTGCCCCTGCGCGAGCACATCGACGAGCCGGTCCAGGAGCAGCTCATCGTCGAGCTCTACTCGAAGTAGGACCACCTACTACCCGCCATACGCCAGCCGTCCCGACCGACCGACCGGCGGTCGCCGCACCCGAGACCACACCGAACCTGCGCACCACAGCCGAGGAGCCACGATCAGCATGCTCATCATCCAGCGCCCCACCGTCGAAGCCATCGGCGAAGAAGAAGACAACCGCCAGCTGTTCGCCGTCGGACCGCTCGATCCGGGGTTCGGGCACACCCTGGGGAACTCGCTGAGGCGCACGCTGCTCTCGTCGATCCCCGGCGCCGCCATCACCCAGGTCCGCTTCGACGAGGCCCTCCACGAGTTCACCACCCTTCCGGGGGTGAAAGAGGACATCACCGACCTGATCCTCAACCTCAAGGACATCCTGATCCGGGTGTACAGCGACGAGCCGGTGACCGTCCGGCTCGACAAGCGGGGCCCGGGGGAGGCCACAGCCGGGGACATGCAGGTCACGGCGGATGTCGAGGTTCTCAGCCCCGGCCAGCACATCGCCTCCCTCAACGCCAAGGGGCACCTGGCGGTGGACCTCACCGTCGAGCGGGGCCGCGGCTACGCCTCGGCGGACAAGAACAAGCGCTCGTCCACCATCGGGGTGATCCCCATCGACGCCATCTTCTCTCCCGTCCGACGCGTGGCGTTCACCGTCGAGCCGGTCCGTGTGGAGCAGTCGACCGACTTCGACCGCCTGGTCCTCGACATCGAGACCGACGGGTCGATCACCCCGCGTGAGGCGTTGGCGTCCGCCGGGGACACCCTGCGGACCCTGGTTGGCCTGGTGGCGGACCTGGAGGACGAGCCCCAGGGTCTCGAGCTCGGAGAGGTGGGCACCGTCACCAGCGGGTCCCCCGACCTCGATCTCCGGATCGAGGACCTCGACCTCACGGAGCGTCCCCGCAACTGCCTGAAGCGGGCACAGATCAACACCATCGGGGAGCTCGTCGACCGGACGCTCGACGACCTGTTGAACATCACCAACTTCGGGCAGAAGTCGCTCGACGAGGTGCTCCAGAAGCTCGACGAGCGGGGTCTCTCCCTGCGGGTCAAGGACTGAGAGGACGATATGCTCGGAACGCCGAAGAAGGGCCGCCGGTTCGGCGGCAGCGCCGCCCACCAGAAGGCGATGATGGGGAACCTGGTCGCCTCGTTGATCGCGGCCGAGTACCTGGTGACCACCGAGGCCAAGGCGAAGGCGCTCCGCCCGGTGGCCGAGAAGGTCATCACCGCCGCCGCCAAAGGCGGGGTCGCCCGCCAGCGCAACGTCATCGCACTGATCCGCGACCGGGATATGGCCCACAAGCTGTTCGACGAGATCGGCCCGCGCTACGTCGACCGTCCCGGTGGCTACACCCGGATCCTCAAACTGGGCAACCGACAGGGTGACAACGCGCCGATGGCCCGTATCGAACTGGTGTGAGCCGCCAGGGCCCGTCGGGGCCCGGCCCCTTCGCGGAGCCTGGTCCGCGGGCCGGGCCGGTTCCCCGGGCCGGGGGAGTCGACGGTCCCGCCCGACCGGCCGTCGGGCCCGGCCAGCCGGGATCCGGGCCGCCGGTCCCGGCGGATCCGCCGACCGGTCGGTCGGTGCGCTGGATGCTCCGGCTCGCCTACGACGGGAGCGGGTTCCGGGGGTTCGCTGCTCAAGACGGGCAGCCGACCGTGGCGGGTGCCCTCGCCGAGGCGTTGGAGCGCAGCCTCCGAACAGGGATCGCGCTCACCTGCGCCGGCCGGACCGACGCCGGGGTCCACGCCCTCGACCAGGTGGTCCACTTCGACCTCCCCGAAGCGGTCTCCCGGCGTTGCGACCCTCAGGCCCTGCTCCGGTCGTGCAACCGCCAGCTGGCGCCTGCCATCGTGGTGCGGGAGGCCGCACCGGTGGCACCGTCGTTCGACGCCCGACGCTCGGCCGTCGCCCGCCGGTACCGGTACCTGGTGGTGAACGGCCCCGTGCCCGATCCGCTGCTCGCCGGCATGGCCTGGCATGTGGCCGATCCCCTCGACCTCCGGGCGCTCTCGACCGCCTCGGACGCGGTGCTCGGAGAGCACGACTTCCGGGCGTTCTGCCGCCGCGTCCCCGGCACCGAGGCCGGAACCCCCATCCTCCGGCGGGTGATGGACGCCCGGTGGACGGAGGCCGGAGGGACCGACGGAGCCGGTCAGGGACGGGGCCGGGTCCCGACGGGACCGGTCACCGGGATGGGGGCCACCGCCATCCTCCCGGTCGTCGGCCGCCTCCTGGCGTTCGAGATCGAGGGCAACGCGTTCTGCCACCAGATGGTCCGCTCGATGGTGGGGACCCTGGTCGACATCGGGCGGGGTCGCAAGCGTCCGTCCGACATGCTCTGGATCCTCCGCTCCGCCGAGCGCCGCTCCGCCTCGTCGCCGGCACCCCCGTATGGACTCACCTTGCTAGAGGTGCACTACGGGGACGCTCTGACGGGGACGCTCTGACGGGGCCCGGCCCGGCTTGCCACGCCGGGTGGTTCCGACCTATCCTGGGATGCCGGCCGGGCAGGCCGACGCGGCACGCTCCGACTTCCTCGGCACAACGGGGCGGAACGGGTCGCCGGACCGGCAGGATCACCGCCCTCGGCGTTCGGGGGTCCCCCGACCGGCATCAACGAACCAAGGATCGCTCGTGCGCACGTTCTCCCCAACTCCCAGCGACATCACCCGCGCCTGGCACGTCGTCGACGCCGATGGGCTGGTGCTCGGCCGCCTGGCCACCGAGGTGGCTGCCATCCTCCGCGGCAAGCACAAGCCGATCTTCGCCCCCCACGTGGACACCGGGGACCACGTGGTCGTGGTCAACGCGGACAAAGTGGTGATGACGGCGGGAAAGGCCGAGTCCAAGCTGGCCTACCGCCACAGTGGCTACCCGGGCGGCCTCCGGTCGACGGCCTACAGTGAACTGATGATCGAACGGTCGGACGAAGTGGTCCGGAACGCGGTGCGCGGCATGCTCCCGAAGAACCGGCTGGGCCGCCAGATGATCGACAAGCTCAAGGTCTACAACGGCCCCGAGCACCCGCACGCAGCACAGTCCCCCCAGCCCTTGGACCTTCCGGGAGCCCGCCGCACGGCGTCCGCCCGGAGCGGCGCCTGAGCCGGCCCCAAGGTCCGAGCACCATCGACGACGAGGAGCACTCCGTGGCGAACGCCGCACCCCTATGCCAGACGACAGGACGACGGAAGCGGGCGGTCGCCCGCGTGCGGGTGCGCCCCGGTGGGGGGGCCATCACGGTGAACAAGCTCGCCTTCGAGCAGTACTTCACCTCGGCCACGCACCGGATGCTGGTCACCGAGCCGCTGCGGCTCACCGAGCGCACCGAGGCGTGGGACATCGACGTCACCATCGACGGCGGAGGGGTCTCCGGGCAGGCCGGCGCTTTCCGCATGGGCATCGCCCGGGCGCTCATCGAGATGGAGCCCGAGCTGCGTGGCGCCCTGAAGAAGGCGGGCTTCCTCACCCGGGACGCTCGCGAGAAGGAATCGAAGAAGTACGGTCTGAAGAAGGCGCGCAAGGCACCGCAGTACTCGAAGCGGTAGTCCCGTGGCACGCGCCCGATTCGGCACCGACGGCGTTCGCGGCGTCGCCAACGCCGACCTCACCCCGGAGCTGGTGCTGGCGCTCGGGCGGGCCATCGCCCGGCATCTCCCGTCGCCGTCCTTCGTGGTGGGGCGCGACACCCGGCGGTCGGGGCCGATGCTCCAGGCCGCACTGTCGGCCGGCCTGGCCGCCGAAGGGGCCGACGTCGTCGACGTGGGCGTCCTCCCCACTCCCGCGGTCGCCTGGCTGGCGGCCGATCGCGATCTCCCCGGGGTGGTGGTGTCCGCCTCCCACAACCCGTTCCCCGACAACGGGGTCAAGGTGTTCGCCCGGGGCGGGCTCAAGCTCTCCATGGAGCACGAGGCCGCCATCGAGGGCGAGCTGACCCGGATCCTCGATCCCGAGGTGCGGGGTCCCCGCAGCCCCGAGGGCCATGCGGTCGGCCGGGTGACGGTCGAGCCGGGGGCGGGCGAGGGGTACACCGCCCACGTGGCGGCCTCCGTCGACGGCCGGCGGCTCGACGGCGTGCGGCTGGTGGTCGACTGCGCCCACGGCGCCGCGTCCGGAGTGGCCGCGGACATCTATCGCCATCTGGGGGCCGGGGTGGTCGTGATCGGGGACGAGCCCGACGGCACCAACATCAACGCCGGGTGCGGGTCGAACGACACCGCAGCTCTGGCCGCGGCGGTGGTGGAGCACGGTGCCGATCTCGGCCTCGCCGTCGACGGAGACGCCGACCGGCTCACCGCCGTCGATGCCAGCGGCGCCCTGGTGGGTGGGGACGAGCTGCTGGCGCTCTTCGCAATCGATCTGGCCGAGCGGGGGCAGCTCGCCGGCAACACCGTGGTGATCACCCTGATGACGAACCTGGGGTTCCGGTTCGCCATGGAGGAGCGCGGCATCCACGTGAAGGAGACGGCGGTCGGCGACCGGCACGTGCTGGCGGCGCTGGATGCGGACGGCCTCGCCCTGGGCGGCGAGCAGTCGGGCCACATCATCTTCCGCCGGTTGGCGACGACCGGCGACGGGCTCCTGACCGGGCTGGTGCTCGCCGACCTCGTCGCCCGCCACGGGCGCCCGCTGGCCGGCCTGCTCGAGGGCTTGATGGTCCGGGTGCCACAGGTACTGGTCAACGTTCCCGTCCCGGATACCGAGCTGCTGGCCGGGGCGGAAGCGGTGTGGTCGGCGGTCGCCGAGGAGGAGGCCCTGCTCGGGGACTCCGGCCGGGTGGTGCTCCGGCCGAGCGGGACCGAACCGCTGGTGCGGGTCATGGTGGAGGCCACCGGTCCGGGGGTCGCCGAGGAGGTCGCCCAACGCCTGGGGGCGCTCGTCGGCTACGAGCTCCAGGTGGCAGCGGCGACCGCGGGCTGA
>JAJYYG010000165.1 GCA_021801235.1 Actinomycetes bacterium | reverse complement strand
CTGGCCCGGGAGTCGGCCCGGCTCTCGGCGATCCTCAACAGCACGCTGGTCGACACCTACGCCGCCAACGACGCCATCCCGGTGGACGTCCAGGGGGTCTTCGCCACCCAGGACTTCGCCATGACGGGGACCTGGAACGGGGTCACCGTGCCGGAGAACGTGGCGCGCACCTGCGAGTGGACCCACATGTGCGACAACAGCCCGTACACCATCCACACCAACGACACCGGATACGCCAAGCTGGCCGGGGCCTTCGAGCAGTCCATCGACCGGCAGCTCCGGGGCGGGGGGCTCGGCACCTGGTTGACCGACGCCGCCGGCGGGGTCCACACGGTGGGGAACGCCGTCTCCTACGGGTCCCTGGCCGGCATGCCGCTGAACAAGCCGATCGTGGCCATGGCGCCGACCAACGACGGCAAGGGCTACTGGCTGGTGGCCTCCGACGGCGGGGTGTTCGCCTTCGGGGACGCAGGGTTCTTCGGGTCCACCGGGAGCCTCCACCTCAACGCGCCGATCGTCGGGTTCACCCCCACCAACAACGACCAGGGCTACTGGCTGGTGGCCTCCGACGGCGGGGTGTTCGCCTTCGGGAACGCCACCTTCCTCGGCTCGATGGGCGGTCACCCGCTGAACAAGCCGGTCGTCGGGATCGCCCAGACCGGCAGCGACCGGGGCTACTGGCTGGTGGCCTCCGACGGGGGGATCTTCTCCTTCGGGGACGCGGCGTTCCTCGGGTCGACCGGTTCGTTGAAGCTGAACAAGCCGGTGGTCGGCATGGCCCGGTCGATCGACGGCAACGGCTACTGGCTGGTGGCCTCCGACGGCGGGGTGTTCTCGTACGGGGACGCGGTCTTCCACGGCTCCACCGGGTCGCTCGTGCTCAACCGCCCGATCGTGGGGATGACCGTGGCCCCGAACGGGTACGGCTACACGATGGGCGCCTCCGACGGGGGCGTGTTCACCTTCGGGAGCGCGGTGTTCAACGGGTCACTCGGCGCCAACCCGCCGGCTGCACCGGTCGTGGCGATCGCGTCCACCTGACCGGCCGGGGGCAGGGAAGCAGGCGCCGGGGAGAGGGTCGGCGCCGGCTCACTCCCTCCGGAGCATGGCCCGCTCCACCGTCTCGGGGGACGGCGGCTTCCCGAGCGAAGAGATCGACGACCGGTCGGTCACCAGCCCGTCGAGCAGGAGCGCAAGGTAGCGGCGCCAGAGCTCGGGTGCGTCGTCACCCACGTAGTCGGCGACGGACCCCACCATCTTGACCAGCATGAGCACGTCCATCGCCACCAGGTCGCCCCGGAGGTGCCCCCCCGCCTGGGCCCGCTCGATGAGCTCGGTGACCATCGGGGTGAGCCGGTCCCGGGCCTCGGCCACGTGGTGGCTCCCGAACCCGCTGTGGAGCAGCACATCCCGGAGGCCCCGGTCGATCACCTGGCGCGCCAGCGAGCGCTCGAGGAAGTAGACGAACCCCTCCCAGGGGTCCGGGTGCCCGACCGCCTCGACAGCCAGCGCCATGAGCTCGTCGATCCGGTCGGCGAACAGCGCCTCGACCAGCGACTCCTTGTTGGGGAACCGCCGGTAGACCGTCCCCACCCCCAACCCGGCCCGCTCCGCCACATCGTTGAGGGTGGCGTCGAGCCCGCGCTCGGCGAAGACCTGGGCCGCCGCCTCCAGGACCCGCTCCCGGTTGCGGGCGGCGTCCGCCCGGAGGGCGGGCCCCGCAGATCCGACGGTGCCCCCCGAACCGGGGGTTCCCGGCGCTCTCGTCGTGTTCACCATGAGTTCCTCCCCCGACCCCCTCTAAGCGGATGATACAGCTCCGGTTACTGGTACAGTGGTCAAGGAAGCGGAGTGGGTAGCTCCACTTGGTTGCTCCACATAGCGACCCTGGCGAATTCTGCCATCGACGACCCCTGCATCGACGACCCATGCACCTACAACCCATGGAGGAGACCAGACGATGACCACGCTGCTCGCCGAGGAGCGTCCCGGGGAGGCTCGGGCGCACGAGAACCCCCACCACGAACGCCGGTGGCTCATCCTGGCCGTGCTCGGCCTGGCCCAGCTGATGGTCGTGCTCGACTCCACCATCGTGAACATCGCGCTCCCGACGGCCCAGCACGCCCTGCACTTCTCGAACGCGGACCGCCAGTGGATCGTGACCGGGTACGCCCTCTCCTTCGGCAGCCTGCTCCTGATCGGCGGACGGCTCTCGGACCTCCTCGGTCGCAAGCGCGCCCTGGTCACCGGGCTGGCCGGGTTCGCCGGGGCTTCGGCCTTGGGCGGCTTCTCCACCAGCTTCGCCATGCTGCTCGGCGCCCGCGTGCTCCAGGGAGGGTTCGGGGCGCTGCTTGCCCCGGCCGCGCTCTCCCTTCTCACCACCACGTTCACCGATCCGGCCGAGCGAGGCAAGGCGTTCGGCATCTACGGCGCCATCGCCGGAGGCGGAGGGGCGATCGGACTGCTGCTCGGGGGCGTTCTCACCTCGTACGCGTCGTGGCGCTGGACGCTCTTCGTCAACCTCGCCATCGCCGCTGTGGCCGTCCCCGCCGCCTCGACCCTCCTGCACCACAGCCGGCCCGCCACCCGCGAGCCGATCGACCTTCCGGGCGTCGCGACCGCCACGGCGGGGCTGTTCTCCCTCGTCTACGGCCTCTCCCACGCCGAGACGACCTCGTGGACGGACACCGTCACCCTCAGCTTCCTCGCTGCGGCGGTGCTCCTGTTGGTGGCCTTCGTCGCCGTCGAGCGGAGGGTCGCCTCCCCACTCCTGCCGCTCCGGGTGGTCCTCGACCGCAACCGCGGTGGGTCCCTCCTGGCCATGTTCACCGCCGGGGCCGGGATGTTCGGCGTCTTCCTGTTCCTCACCTACTACCTCCAGGGGACCCTCCACTACAGCCCGGTGCTCACCGGGATCGCCTTCCTTCCCATGATCGGCGCCCTCATCGTGGCGGCCCAGGTCGCCACGATCGTCCTCCTGCCCCGGATCGGGCCGAGGCCGCTGGTGCCGTCGGGGATGCTGCTGGCCGCGGTCGCCATGGTGCTGCTGACCCAGATCGGTCTGACGTCGGGATACAGCGCGCACATCCTCCCCGCCCTCCTGCTCCTCGGGGTCGGCTTCGGCCTGATCATGGCGCCGGCGATGAACACCGCCACGCTCGGGATCGACCCCAGGGACGCGGGGGTTGGCTCCGCCATGGTCAACACCTCCCAGCAGGTCGGCGGTTCGATCGGCACCGCGCTGCTCAATACGCTGGCTGCCGGCGCGGTGACGTCGTTCGTCCTCGGCCATCGCACCACGGTGGCGGGGGCCGACCTGGTGGCCCAGGCCACCCTCCACGGCTACCGGGTCGCCTTCGTCTGGTCGGCGGTCATCTTCGTGACCGGCGCCGCCGCCTCGCTCCTGCTCCTCCGTGGCGGCGTGGCACGCTCGGTGTCCGAGGAGGAGCTGA
>JAJYYG010000064.1 GCA_021801235.1 Actinomycetes bacterium | reverse complement strand
CCGCCTCGGCGACGGATCAGCCGGGCGGAGCACACCGCGGTGTGCACCTTCACCCGCAAGGCCGCCGGAGAGCTGCGCCAGCGCCTGCAAGGGTACGGCGTGGCCGTGGCACGGCCCGCCACGGACGGGGCGCCACCCGGTCCCGGCGTCCGGGTGGGCACTCTCCACCAGTTCGCGCTCAGCCTGCTCCGACGGCACGCCCTCGACAACGGCCGGCCGCTCCCGCTGATCGCCGAACGGCCGGTCGGGATCGTCGGTCGGGTGGTGGGCGACCCGTCGCTCGCTCCGGCGGTGGCGGCCGAGATCGGCTGGGCGAAAGCGCGCGGCCTGGGCGTCGAGGCCTACGCGGCCGCCGCCGACGAGGCCGGCAGGTCGGCCGGGGTTCCCGTCCCCCTGGTCACGGATGCGTACCGGGCCTACCAACGAAGCTTGGAGCGGGCGGGCATGGTCGACCTCGACGACGTGCTGGCCCGTGCCACCGCCCTGCTCGAGGAGGACGAGGCGTTCTCCCAGGCGGCACGCTGGCGGTACCGCCACCTCTCGATCGACGAGTTCCAGGACGTCAATCCCGCCCAGTTCCGGTTCTTCGAGGCGCTCCGGGGGGGCAGGGGCGATCTCTTCGCCGTGGGCGACCCCGACCAGGCCATCTACGGGTGGAACGGTGCCGACCCCGGGATCATCGAGCGCCTCCCCTCGCTGGTGCCCGGCATGGAGTCGATCCGTCTCAGCGAAAACCACCGCTCCACGCCCCAGATCGTGGCCGCCGCCGCCGCCGCTCTCGGCCCCGAGGCCCGGGGCGCGGCGAAGGCCACCCGCCCGGACGGTGTCCTACCCGTCGTCACCGCGTACGACGACGAGCGTGCCGAGGCGGAGGGGGTGGCGACCGCGCTGCTGCGCTCGACCGGGACGGTACGGCCATGGTCGGACCATGCGGTGCTGGCGCGCACCAACGACCAGCTGCTCGTGCTGGCTTCCACCTTCCGCTCGGCCGGCATCCCGGTGGTGACGGTGGGCGGTCCCACGCCGGCCGGCCGCCCGGTGGGCGCCGGCCCACCGGGCGACGCCGTGGAGCTCACCACGTTCCACCGCGCCAAGGGGCTCGAATGGCCTGTCGTCCACGTCGTGGGTGTCGAGGACGGGTTCGTCCCCATCGTCCACGCCACGTCCGGACCCGCCCGCTCCGAGGAGCGCCGGCTGCTCTACGTGGCGCTCACCCGCGCCCGGGACGAGCTCTCGTGCTCGTGGGCCCGGCGCCGCCGGATCGGGGCCGGTCCGGCGTTCGGGCGGGCTCCGTCCCCCTGGCTCGCCGATGTCGCCCGCTTGTCACAAGAGGGCCGCACGACGACGCCGGTGGATGCGTCCGAGCGGATCGCCCGACTACGGGCGGCGCTCAGTCCCTGAGTGCCGCGCCTCGACGGACCCCGGCCCGGAGCCGATCCTGCCGGAGGCTCCGCCGACGCCGTCCATCGCGAAGTCCACGAACACCGGAGCGTGGTCCGAGGGCTTCTCCCCCCGGCGGGCCGCCCGATCGATCAGGGCATAGCGTGCCACCTCGGCCAGCGGCCAGGTGGCGAGGACGAGGTCGATCCGCATCCCCCGGTGCTGATGGAAGGCGCCGCCCCGGTAGTCCCACCAGCTGAACAGCCCCTCTTGCGGGTAGAGCCGGCGGAACGTGTCCACCAGTCCCCAGTCTTCCAGCGCGGCCAGTGCAGCCCGCTCGGGCCCGCTCACGTGGGTCATCCCGTCGAAGTGTCCGATGTCCCAGACGTCGCGGTCTTCCGGGGCCACGTTGAAGTCGCCGCAGACTGCCACCAGGTCGGACGGGCTCGCCGAGTCGGCCAGGAGCCGACGGAGGGCGGCCAACCAGGCGAGCTTGGCTGCGTAGTGCTCGTCCTCGAGGCTCCGGCCGTTCGGCACGTAGACGGAGAAGACCCGGATCCCGCCACAATCGGCCGAGATGAGGCGCGTCCCCTCCCCGTCGTGCGGCGAGCCCAGGCCGGTCGAGACCTGATCCAGCCCGACCCTGCTGACGATCGCCACCCCGTTCCACCGACCGTCCCCGTGGTGCGCAGACTCGTAGCCGAGCTGCTCGAACGCCCCGTGCGGGAACGCGCTGTCGGCCTGCTTGGTCTCTTGGAGGCAGAGCACGTCGGGTTGGGCGTACCCGATCCACTCCACCACGCGCGGGAGCCGGGCGGTCAACGAGTTGACGTTCCAGGTGGCGATGCGCACGTTCAGGATCCGATCCCGTCCACCAGCACGAAGAGCAGCTCCGCCTCGCAGGCCAGCTCACCGCCGACGGTGGCGCGTCCGGTCCCTTTTCCCGCCCGCGCCGACAGGCGGCCGAGGGACACTTCGAGGTCGAGGACCTCGCCGGGGACGACCTGGCGCCGGAAGCGGGCACGCTCGATCCCGCCGAAAAGTGGCAACCTGCCGGCGAAGCGGTCGTCGGCCAGCACCGCGATACCGCCAAGCTGGGCCAGCGCCTCCACCATGAGCACCCCGGGGAGGGTCGGCCGTCCGGGGAAGTGGCCGGCGAAGAACTCCTCGCTTCCCGTCAGCACCCACGATCCGGCGGCCGACTTCCCCGGGTCGACCGACCGGAGCTCGCTCACGAAGAGGAACGGTGGACGGTGGGGAAGGTAGTCGTCGGCGCGCACGAGTGACGAGGCTACCGGGTCCCACCCGCAGGCCGCGGGTCCCGGAGCGGGTCAGGGGGCGAAGCCGGGGAGCCCCAGCTCGGCGCGGCGGCCGGCCGCGTCCAGCGACACCAGGACGAAGGGCCGGGTCTCCCCTTTGGTCAGCACGTCGCGCGCCCGCGTGGGGGCAGGATCCCCCAGCCTGCGGAGCGGGATGTGACACCGCATGGCGCCCACGTCGACGTGGGCCCCGTGCGAGGTGAACGACACCACCGTCCCGTCGAACACGCTCCCCACCGGGTGATCGGCGACGAACGTCAGGAAGGTGAGCGGGTCGTTGAGGGCTCCGGTTGGTGTTGCGGCCTTCACGGCCTCGGTCGTCTGAGTCGTCTTGGCCGCCGGGGTCGACTTGGCCGATCTGGCCGCCTTCGTCGCCTTGGCCCCTTCCGCCTTCGGAACCTCTGCCGCCTCGACCGCCTTGGCTGCCTTGGCTGCCTTGGTCACCTGCCCGGCGTTCGCCGCCTTGGCTGCCTTGGCTGCCTTGGCCGCCTTGGTCACCTTGGCTGCCTTGGTCACCTTGACCGCCTTGGTCACCTTGGCCGCCTTCGGCGCCTTGGCCGCCTTCGGCGCCTTGGTCACCTCCTCGGGTTCGACTGCCCCGGTTTTCGCCTCCTTGCGCTCGCCTGCCGGCTTCGCGACCTTCGCCGCCTTGGCCGCCTTCTTCGCCCCGGCCGACTTGGTTCCCCGATCCCCCTTGGCCGCCTTCTTTGTGACACGTTCGTCCGCAGCTGCCATGCCCCCGTCGGCGACCGGCTCCGCCGGTCCATCGG
>JAJYYG010000129.1 GCA_021801235.1 Actinomycetes bacterium | reverse complement strand
GCATCGCCGATTCCATCTCGGACGCCGTCTCCACCGGGTGCACCGTCACGTCGGCCCACGACGGCGGGCGCCCGGTCGTGACCAGGTCGACGGATGCACCGCGGGCGGCGGCGGCACGGGCGACGGCGTGCCCCTGCTTGCCTGACGACCGGTTGGTCAGGAAGCGGACCGGATCGATGGGCTCGCGGGTACCGCCGGCGGACACCACGACCCGTCTTCCCTGCAGATCGCGGCCACGGTCCGGCCCGGCCCCTTCGAGGAGGCCGAGCACGGCCTCGACGATGTGGTCGGGCTCCGCCATCCGCCCCGCCCCGCGGTCGCCCCCGGCCAGTCGTCCCTCCTCCGGAGGGACGACCACCACCCCGCGCGAGCGGAGCGTTTCCAGGTTCTGCTGGGTGGCCGGGTGCTCCCACATCTCGGTGTGCATCGCCGGGCACACCACCACGGTGGCCCGGGTGGCGAGCAGGATCGCGGTCAACAGGTCGCCGGCCTGGCCGGCCGCGTAGCGGGACAGCAGGTCGGCGGTGGCCGGTGCCACGACCACCAGATCAGCCGACTGGCCGAGCCGGGTGTGGGGAATCGGCGACACCTCGTCCCACAGGGAGGTCTGGGTGGGCTCCGACCCCAACGCGTCGAAGGTGGCGGCCCCCACGAACCGGGAGGCACGTTCGGTCAGCACAGGCGCCACGTGGACGCCGGCATCCACCAGCCGCCGGCAGACCTCGACCGCCTTGTAGGCGGCGATGCCGGCGGACACGCCGAGCACTACGAACGGCGGGCTGTCCCGGGTCCGGGTCGGCGACGCCTGCACCACCGGTGCTAGTCGTCCGAGGCGGCGGGACCCGGCTCGGCCAGGCCACCGTCGATGCCGACCAGCCCGGCGGCCTCGGCTAGGGCAGCCTCCTCATCCGGATCGGGTCGCGAGTACGTCGCCTTGCCCGCGGCGATCTCCTCGAAGGCGATCGACAACGGCTTGCCCGACAGGGAGGACACCTGGGGTGGGACGACCACACCGAGCCCCCCTCCGAGTGAGTTGTAGTAGCTGTTGACCTGGCGGGCTCGGGACGACGCCAACGCCACGAGGGTGAACTTGGAGTCGACCTTGTCGAGCAACTCCTCGACGGGCGGGTCCATCAACGTGATGCGGTTCAGTGGCATGGGTCGTCCTTGCTACGTCAGGTCGGGCTACGTCAGGTCGGGATGCGATGGTCGGGATGCGATGGTCGGGATGCGATGGTCGGGAAGGAGGGGGGGCCGACGGGCGCTCATCGCCCCGCTCTCTAATGCCGCGCGCCGCGCCGCACCCCGGCGCCCGACCGGCGCCAATTCACTATAGCGGCCACTTCCTCCGTCGCCCGCGCCAGGTCGTCGTTCACGACCTCGGCGTCCGCGATCGCCCGGCCGAGGCGGAGCTCCGTCGCCCCCGCGGCCAGCCGCCGTGCCACATGCGCCTCGTCGTCGCCCCGGAGTCGGAGCCGCTCCGCCTGGACCTCGGGCGACGGCGGCTCCAGGAGGATGAGGAACGCGTCGCGCTGCTTCTGCTTCACCTGGCGTGCACCCTGGAGGTCGATCTCGAGCAGTACGTCGCAGCCCTCCGGCGGGTGGGGTACCGGCGTGCCATAGAGGTTGCCGAGGAACTCCGCCCACTCGAAGAATCCGCCCGACGCCACCCGGGCGAGGAACTCCGACCGGTCCACGAAGCGATAGGCGTCGTCGGGCTCTCCGGGGCGCCGGGGCCGGGTCGTCCAGGACCGGCTCAGCCACAGGTGCTCGTCCGCCGCCACCAGTCGGGACGCGATCGTGCCCTTCCCGGCCCCCCCGGGGCCGAACAGGACGAAGACGAGCGGACCCGGCGCGCCCCCGGCCTCCCGTGGCGGTGGCCCGCTCAGCGAGCGGTCTCGCGGAGCAGCGCGTCGCGCTGGTTGCTCCCGAGACCCTGCAGCCGACGGCTCTCGCTGATCCCGACCGTCTCCATCAGCCGACGCGCCTTGACCTTGCCCAGGCCGGGGAGCGACTCCAGGACCGACAGCACCTTCATCTTTCCGGCCACCTCGTTCGTCTCGGCGGTGGCGAGGAGCTCGGACAGGCTCAGCGAGCCGATCTTCAGCCGCTCCTTGATCTCGGCGCGCTCGCGCCGGACCCTGGCTGCCTTGGCCAGGGCGGCCTGGCGCTGTTCGGGGGTGAGTGCTGGCGGTTGCGGCATGTCCGAGACGATAGCCCTTCTTCGCTCCGGGGTCATGCTCAATACTGGTCGGGTGCCCACCATCGATCTCAACGCCGACCTCGGCGAGCACGAGGTGTGGCAGCGGTCGGACGCCCGTCTGCTCGAATCGGTCACCAGCGCCAGCATCTCCTGCGGGTTCCACGCCGGTACGCCCGAAGTGATCCGCCGGACGGTGGCGTGCGCGGTGGAGCACGGCGTGGCGGTGGGGGCCCACGTCTCGTTCCGCGACCGGGTCGGCTTCGGTCGCCGACCGCTCGAGGTCCCGCCGGCAGTCCTCCACGCCGAGATCGTCGAGCAGTACCAGTTCCTCAAGCGGATCACCAGGTCGGCAGGGGGCTCCATCGCCTACCTCAAACCACACGGCGCGCTCTACCACCGGATGGCGGTGGACCGGACCACCGCCGACGTGATCGTGTCCGCTGCTCGCCGCGTCGGGTGCGGGGTGCTGCTCGCCCCGCCGGGAGCGGTGGTCATCGACCCAGCGGTCGCGGCCGGTCTCGTGGTCGCCGTCGAGGGGTTCGCCGACCGGGCCTACCGCGGGGACGGCACCCTGGTCCCGCGCCAGGAGGCCGGCGCGGTCCTGGAGGACCGGCGCGCCGTCGTCGCCCAGGCGCTCTCGCTGGCTCTCCGGGGCACGGTCCGGGCCGCCGACGGCACCACGGTGGCCCTCCGGTGCGGTTCGCTGTGCTTCCACGGGGACACGCCGGGCGCCGACGCGGTCGCCGCCGAGGCGCGGGCCGCCCTCGTCCGGGAGGGCTGCACGGTCGCTGCCTTCGCTCCCGGCCGGCACGGACCGCCGTCCGGGGATCCACCACCACCGGACGGGACCGGCCCGCGCCCCCGCCCGTTCGACGCCACCGGATGACCGAGCCCGTCATCGCCCCCTACGGGGACACCGCCTGGCTCGTCGAGTTCTCCGAGTCGACCGACCGGGCGGTTGTCCACCAGTTGGCCCGGGACCTCGCGACAGGTTCCGCCGGTGCGGTCCGCGGCGCGGGTGATCCTCCCAGGAAGGTCCGGGACGTGACCGTCGGGGATCGCACCCTGGTCGTGCGCCTGTCCGCCGGGTCGGCGCCCGACGGGAGCGCCGAGGAGAGGACGTGGCTGGACAAGCAGGTCCACCGCGTCCAGGACGGGCTCCCCGGGGCTCCTCCGAGCCGACCGGCCACCGTCCTCCCGGTCACCTTCGACGGGGAGGACCTCGACGCCGTCGCCGACTCGGCGGGGCTCTCGACCGACCGGGTCATC
>JAJYYG010000044.1 GCA_021801235.1 Actinomycetes bacterium | reverse complement strand
ATCGTGGGGGTCTCCTCGTGGATCGCCCAGGTCGTCGAGGGGTCGCTGCTGATCATCGCCGTGGTCGCCTCCAAGGCCGCCTCGAAGAAGTTCGACTGAGATGAGACGATCCGCCGGCATCGGCGCGTGACGGGCAAGGAGATCGGGTGCAACAGGAGAGCCCACAGCAGCACGAGAGCATGGAGCGGTTCGCGGCGATCTCCGGCCTGCTGGCCGCGTACGCCACCGGTTACGACACCGGAGACTGGGCCGCGGTCGGAGCGTGCTTCACCGACGACGGGGTGTTCGAGCTTGTGGACCACGCCGGTGCCACCATCGGCGTCCACCGCGGGAGGGCCGAGATCGACGCGTTCATGCGGGCGTCGCTCGACGGGCAGCACGACACCCGGCGGCACTTCTCGACGAACCTCCGCATCCTGTCGCTCGACGGCGGATCGGCCCAGGTCGCCTCGTACCTGCTCCTCGGGGCGATCGAGCGATCGGAGCTCCGCATCGTCCAGAGCGGTCGGTACGTGGACACCGTCGTCTGGGGGCCGGACGGCGCCCGCTTCGCCCACCGGCGGCTGACCATGGACGGTCAGTTCTGACCGCCCGTCGGGCGGCGCCCACGGTGCCCTCGCCGGCGACCGGAGGAGCCGGACAACTGCGGGCGAATAAGGATAATGGTTAGATTGAATAAAGGAGTTGCGGTGGTCATCGACGCCCAGGCCGGTACAGAGCTCGTCGCCCTGGCCGGCGACTTCGCCCGGAGGGAGATCGCCCCCCGGGTCGAGGAGTACGACCGGAACGAGCGGATCCCCCGCGACCTGCTCGACCGCATGGCCGACCTCGGGTTCTTCGGGGGGGTCGTCCCCGTCGAGCTCGGGGGTCTCGGGCTCGACCACATGACGTTCGCCGCGCTGGTCGAAGAGGTCAGCAAGGTGTGCCAGATCATGGGCACCCTGGTTTCCATGCCGTCCGGTCTGGTGGGTGCGGGGATCGCCCGGTTCGGCACGCCCGAGCAGAAGGAACGCTGGCTCCGGCCCCTGGCGCAGGGCCGGATCTTCGGGGGGTCGGCGGTCACCGAGCCGCAGTCCGGCAGCGACGTCGCCGGCATGCAGACGACCTACAAGAAGGACGGGGAGGGGTTCGTCCTCAACGGGACGAAGGCGTGGATCTCCAACCTGGACATCGCCGAGTTCTTCCTGTCGTTCGCCACCATCGACCGCTCGCTGCGTCACGGTGGGGTCACCGCCTTCCTCATCCCCCGCGACACGCCGGGGCTGGGTCTCCATCCCTACAAGGACAAGCTGGGCTTCCGTCCGATCTGCACCGGGGAGGTGGTGTTCGACGACGTCCGGTTGGGACCCGAGGCCCTGGTCGGGGAGGAGGGGCGCGGCTTCGAGGTGGCGATGACCGCGGTCGAACGGGGCCGGCTCGGTGTCGCCGCCCGCTCCGTCGGGCTTGCCCAGGCGGCGCTGGACGAGGCCGTCTCCTACGCCAAGGAGCGGATCGCGTTCGGGCATCCGATCGCGCAGTTCCAGATCGTCCAGTCCAAGGTGACCGACATGGAGGTCGGTGTGCACACGGCCAGACTGCTCGTGGCCGACGCCGCCCAGGCGCTCGAGCGGGGCGAGCGGGCCCGGCGCCTGACCAGCATGGCGAAGATGTACGCCAGTGACGTGGCCTTCCGGACTGCCGCCGACGCGCTGCAGATCCACGGCGCCTACGGGGTCTCCCCCGAGTACCCGATCGGCCGCCTCTTCCGCGACGCCAAGGTGCTGCAGATCGTCGAGGGCAGCAACGACCTGCACCGGGCGCTGATCGGCGAGATGGCCCTCGGGATCCGGGCCGAGTCGTGACGGAGGCAGGTATCGAGGCGATCGCCACCTACGTCCCCCCCGGTCGGCTCTCGGTGGCCGAGCTGAGGCGCCACTGGCCCGGTGTGGCCGGCCCCGGTGGCGTGTCGACGGTGGCGGTGGCCGGGTTCGACGAGGACGTGGTGACCATGGCGGTCGAGGCCTGCGACGGCGCGCTCGCGGCCGGAGGGGTGGGGACGGCCGCCGTCGACCTGTTGGTGCTGGCCACCTGCTCCTCCCCCTACGCCGAGCACTCGGCCGCCGCCGAGGTGGCGCGCGCCCTCGGTCTGCCGTCCGACGCGGGACTGGTCGACCTGGCGGGTTCGACGGTCTCCGGAGTGACCGGGCTGGTGGTGGCGGCCGACGCCGTACGGAGCGGCAGGTGCCGCCGGGCGCTGGTCGTCGCCTCCGAGCGCCGCACGGGCAGGCCGGGGACCGCCGTCGAGGCACTGGGAGCGGGCGCCGCCGCCGCCCTGGTGTCGGCCGACGGGCCGGTCGCCATCGGAAGGACGGCGTCCACCAGGTTCGGTGTCCCGACCCGGTGGCGCCCCGACGGCGAGCGCGCCCTCCACCACTACGACGACGCCCGGTACGAGCTGATGAACCAGGTCGTCCCGGCGGTGACCGCCGTCCTCGCCGACCTGCGCGAGGACCGGCACGCGTTCTTGGCGGTGGGCCCGCTGGACGTGCGCTCGCGCTCGCTGCTGGTGCGGGCGGTCGACCCCGGAGCCGAAGGCAGCTCTTTCGAGGTCGAGGGAACGGGTGACCTCGGAGCGGCGGGGCCGTTGTTCGCGCTCGCCGGGGCGGTGGGAGGCGAGGTCGGGACGGCGGGGGTCTGCATGGCGGTGGAGCCGGGTTCGGGGGCCGTGGGGCTCCGTGTGGCGCTCGGCGGCGCGATCCCCGTGCGCCACAGCAGGCCGGCCGAGATCCCGGTCGACTACGTCGGCTACCTGCAGCGGTTCGGCGCAGTGGAGGGCCCGGTGCCACCTTCTCCGATCGTCCCCTATGCCGCCACGCCCGGGGCGCTGCGCGACGACGGGGAAGGCAGCCTCACCGGCAGCCGCTGCACGGCGTGCGGCTCCCTCAACGTGCCACCCCGCCGTCGGTGCATCGACTGCGGCGGCACCACTCACGTGCCCGAACGTGCCCCGCGTTCGGGCACGATCGTCACCTACAACGTCCAGCACGTGGTGGCCGTGCACCCGGAGCCGTCGCCGGTGGCCGTCGGCGTGGTCCGGCTCACCGGTGAGGGTGGGGCCCGGGGCGGGCAGGTGTCGGCCATGGTCTGCGACTCGGATCTCGAGCACCTGGGTGTCGGGAGCCCGGTCGAGCTGGTCTACCGCCGGCTGGGTGCCGACGACGGCCTCGTCAAGTACGGGTGGAAGGTGCGGGTCGTCCCGGAGACGGGGGGCGCCGCCGCCACGCAGGGAGCGGCGCGAGGAGATGCGAGGTCATGATCGGTTCGGGGGTGTCCATCGTGGGGGCCGGCATGGTCCCCTTCGGGGAGCGGTTCGAGGCGAGCTACGAGGACCTCCTCCTCGACGCCTGGGACGCGCTCCTGGCCGGCACCGACGGTAGGGTCGATCCCGACCGGATCGAGGCCGCCTGGCTCTCTACGGCACTCGGTGGCCTGATCCGCCGTGAGGCGGTCACCGGCGCGAGCCTGGCCGATCCCCTCGGCTTCCACCCCCGGCCGGTCACTCGCGTGGAGAACGCGTGTGCGGGGGGGAGCGACGCCGTCCGGAACGCAGCGTTCGCGGTGGCGGCCGGTGCCTACGACCTCGTGCTCGTGCTCGGCGTCGAGAAGATGCGCGACCTTCCGACCCGGGCGAGCCTGATCGCCCAGCGGGGCACCATGAGCCATCTCTGGTGGCACCCGCGCGGCGCAACCTCCCCCTACCTGTTCGGCCAGCACGCCACCACCATGATGGCGGAGGGTCGGATCACGCGGGAGGACATGGCCAGGGTCTCCGTCAAGAACCACGACCACGGCAGGCTGAACCCCAACGCCTTCATGCGAAAGCCGGTCTCCGTCGAGCAGGTACTCGCTGCGCCGCCGGTGTGCGAGCCGCTCACCGTGCTCGACTGCTGCCCGACCACCGACGGGGCCGCCGCCGTCCTCCTGTGCCGCTCGGAGCTCGCCGGTCGGTTCACCGATGCCCCCGTCGAGCTGGTGGCCTCGGGATTGGCGACGGACACCATGTACTCCCACACCAAACCCGTCTTCGGTGCCCAGGAGGCACCCACCCGGGCCGCCGCCGATGCCTACAAGATGGCGGGGATCGGGCCGTCCGATGTCGACGTCGCCGAGCTGCACGACTGCTTCACCGTCGCCGAGCTCCTGGCCTACGAAGACCTCGGATTCTGTGAACGGGGGGCGTCGGCGGCCTGGCTCGCCTCGGGCGCCCCGGCGCTCGGGGGATCCCTGCCGTGCAACCCGAGCGGGGGCCTCCTCTCCAAGGGCCACCCGATCGGGGCCACCGGGGTGGCCCAGCTCTGCGAGGTGTTCTGGCAGCTGCGGGGCGAGGCCGGTGACCGTCAGGTCGACGGCGCATCGATCGGCCTGACGCACAACGTGGGCGGCAACGGGCAGGTGTGCTGCGTGAACATCGCCCGGCGCGGATGACGACCGTGACGGACGGGGCCGTGACGGACGAGGCCAGGACGGGACGAGACGAGCGTGGGAGGAGCGAGATGAGGGTCGCTGTGATCGGGGCCGGGACGATGGGAGGGGGGATCGCCCAGGTGGCCGCCATGGCGGGCCACGGCGTCCGTCTGTTCGACACCGATCCCGCCCGCGCCGGTGCGGCGCGGACAGCGATGCGGGGGAGCCTCGAGAAGCTCCACGGCAAGGGGAGGCTCGGGGACGACCTCCCCGACGACGTGCTCGACCGGGTGGCGCCCGCCGGATCGATCGCCGCGGCCTGCGACGCCGCCGACGTGGTCATCGAGACCGTGGTCGAGCTGATCGAGGTCAAACAAGAGGTGTTCCGCCAGATCGCCGAGGCGGCTCCCGCCGGGGCGCTGTTCGGCACCAACACCTCCCAGCTCTCGATCACGCGGATCGGATCGGTCCTGGGCGACGGAGCCGACCGCCTGGTCGGTATGCACTTCTTCAACCCGCCGGTGCTGATGCGCCTGGTCGAGCTGGTGGCCGGCCTCGGGACGTCGGAGGAGACGATCGCCCGGGCGGAGGCGTTCGCCCGCGGGCTCGGCAAGGAGACCGTCGTCTGTCGCAAGGACAGCCCCGGCTTCATGACCTCCCGCGTGTCCGCCATCGTCCGGCTGGAGTGCCTGAAGATGGTGGAGGAAGGCGTGGGGAGCCCGGCGGACATCGACAAGGCCCTGCGGCTCGGCCTGAACTTCCCCATGGGCCCACTCGAGCTCGGTGACTTCAACGGCCTCGACACCTACCTCCACGCGCTCGAAGCGCTCGAGGTGGCCCACGGGGAGCGGTTCCGCCCCACGGTGACGCTCCGGAACCTGGTTGCCGCCGGCCGCCTCGGGAGAAAGACCGGCCGGGGGGTCTACCGCTACGGTCCCGACGGGGCCAAGCTGGACGACGGGACGCCGGCGGGATGAAGGGGACCCCGGACTGGGCGGGCGACCTCCAGACCACGGCCCTCGCCGTCGAAGGACCGGTGGCGGTCGTCACCCTGCAGCGACCGGAGGCGGCCAACGCCCGGAACCAGGCCATGCGCTCCGAGCTCGAACGCCTGTGGCACCACCTGGCAGGCCGTGACGACGTCAACGCGGTGATCCTCACCGGGGCAGGCGACCGGTTCTTCTGTGCCGGCATGGACCTGAAGGAGGCGGGGGCGGACGAGTCGCCTGCGGACCGCCGGGACCGGCTCCGGTCGAGCCGGGACATCGAGCAGCTGGCGGCCCTCCCCCAGCCGACGGTGGCGGCGGTGAACGGCTACGCCCTCGGCGGGGGACTCGAGATGGCGCTGGCCTGCGATCTCCGGATCATGGCTGCGCACGCCCAGATCGGGTTGACCGAGCTGGCCCATGGGCTCGTCCCCGGCGGGGGTGGGACGCAGCGCCTTCCCCGGCTGATCGGGTCCGCCCGTGCCGCGGAGATGCTCTATCTGGGGCTCCGGCTGGATGGTCCCGCCGCGCTGGCATGGGGGCTCGCCAACCGGTGCGTGCCGGCCGGGGAGCTGATGGAGAGCGCCCTCGAGCTGGCCGGTCAGGTGGCCGCTCAGCCGCGGCGGGCGCTGGTGTACGCCAAGGAGCTGCTCCGCCAGGCGCAGGAGGGTCCCCTGTCCCAGGGCGTCGAGCGCGAGCTCGACGCCCTGCTCACTCTGCTGGCCGAGCGCCAGGCGCGTGCCGGGGTCGAGGGAGCCGAGACCTGACCGTCCGCTCCCCGGTCGGGTCCCCCGGTCAGGTCCCCCGGTCAGGTCGGGACCCTGACGGGTCGAGCCCGAGGACGCGGCAGGCGTTGCCACCCAGGATCAGCGCGAGCTCGTCCTCGCCGAGGCCCAGCGAGCGGACCGCGGCGATCTCCGCGGCGGGATCCGCGGTGGGCCAGTCGGAGGCGAAGAGGACCTGTTCGGCACCGTGCCTGCGGATGGTCTCGCGGACCAGGTCCGGGTCCAGCTCGGCGAGCGTCGGCGGCCACGACGTGTCGAACAGCAGGTGCAGCCCGGAGAGCTCGGCCGCCGACTCCTCCAATCGGTGGTAGCCGCCGAAGTGGCACGCGACGAGGGTGAGCTTCGGGAAGGTGCGCGCCACCCTGGCCGCCATGGCCGGCGTGCACGACGAGCCGTCGGCTCCGCCCCCGTCGCCGAGGTGGACGATGACGCAGAACTCGCCTTCGAGCGCGGCGAGCGTCTCCATCAGGCGGGGGTCGTCCAGGCGGTAGCCCTGGAAGATCGGGTGGAGCTTGACCCCCTGCACCTGGTTGTCGCGCAGATGGGCCAGGTTCGCCTCCGGGCCGGCGTCGGGATGGACCGACCCGAACGGGATGAAGCGGGAACGGTCGATGGAGCCGACGAACCGGTTGGCCGGCCCGAGCTGCGCCGCGGTGTTGGCCACGGCCAGGCAGACGGAGCGGTCGATCCCCGCCGCGTCCTGTGCTGCCGCGAGACCGGACACCGTCCCGTCGCCGAAGAGCTGCATGCCCGGGATGTTCCCCCCCAGCGCCTTGGGGGCGATCGTGTCCGGCCAGACGTGGTTGTGGAAGTCGATGATCATGGTGGGCTCCTAGAGCTTGGACGACTCGCCGCCGTCGATGACGTAGGTCGCTCCGGTCACGAAGTCCGACAGGGGGGACGCCAGGTAGCACGCCAGCGCCCCGATCTCTCCGACCGTTCCCATCCGGCCGGCGGGGATCTTCCGCAACCGACGGGTCAGCACCTCGGGTGCGTCGAGGACCGCCCGCTGGGCGTCGGTAGCGAACGCACCGGGTGCGATGGCGTTGACCTGGATATTGCGGGAAGCCCACTCGCCGGACAGGGCCTCGGTGAACCGCAGCAACGCCCCTTTCGACGCCGAGTACGCGGCCAGGGTGGGCTTCCCCCGGAGGCCGGAGGTCGACGCCATGTGGACGACCTTGCCCCGACCCTGGTCGAAGAAGACCGGTCCGGCGGCCCGGGCGAGCGCCACCGGGGCCAGGAGGTTGACGGCGAGGACGCGCTCCCACTCGTGCTCGGGCATGTCGACGAAGGCGGCGGCCGGTGCGATGCCGGCATTGCTCACCACCACGTCCACGCCACCGAACCGGCGGAGCGCCACGTCGACCAGCCCGGCCACCTGTGCGGTGTCGCTCACGTCGCACCTCGCGGCGTGCACGGCTCCCGGGCTCGCGGCGGCGAGCGCCTCGAGCTCGTCGCTGCTGCGTGCGGCGGCCACGACCCGCATCCCCTCGTCGACGAACGCCCGGACGACGGCGGCGCCGAGCCCGCGGCTCGCACCGGTCACGATCGCCACCCGGCCGGTCAACCCGAAGTCCATGTCAGGCGACCTCCTCGGCGAGCTGACGGGCGATGCCCAGGCTGATCACCTCGGAGGCGCCCTCGTAGATCCGCATGGCCCGCGCCTGGCGGTAGCAGCGCTCGATGCGGGACTCGTGGACCAGTCCCCAGCGGCCCATGACCTGGACGCAACGGTCGACCACCCTCGAGCACGCCTCGGTCGCCGCCAGCTTCGCCAGCGACGAGTGCTCGAGGTGGGCCCGGGGATCCTCCCCGGCCAGCCGGGCCGCGGCGTGGGTGAGGAGCCGGGTCGACGCCACGTCGGCCCAGGAGGTGGCGAGCAGGCCGGCGACCGGCCCCAACCGCACCAGCGGCCGGTTGAACTGCTCGCGCGAGCGGGCGTGGCGCGTGGCCTCCTCCAGCGCCCGTTGGGCCAGGCCCACCGCTGCCCCGGCGACGGAGATCCGGAAGACGGCCAGCGTGGCCAGCACCGGACCGAGCCCCTTCCCGGGTTGGCCGATCCGGTGCCCGGCGGGGACGATGACGTGGTCGAAGTGCACGTCGCCCAGCACATGGGGGGCGATCAGCTCGGGGGCGGGGGACGTCGACACCCCCGGCAGGTCCGCCGGTACCAGAAACGCCGACAGCCCGCCGGCGCCCTCGGCCGGCCCGCTTTCCTCCTTGGCCAGCACGGTGTAGAAGCCGGCCTCGCCCGCGTTCGAGATGAACGACTTCCGTCCGTCGATGACGACGGCATCGCCGTCCCGGCGCGCCGTCGTGCGCAGTCCCTTGAGGTCCGACCCGGCCTCCGGCTCCGTCAACGCGAGCGCGGCGAGCACCTCCCCGGTCGCCACCCGCGGCAACCATGCCTCCTGCAGCTCCCGGCTCCCCGCCGTGGCCAGCGCGAAGCTGCCGATCCCCTGGAGGGCGAAGAGCGAGTCCGCGTGCGAGCACACCGACATCAGCTGCTCGCGGATGAGACAGACGGCGAACGGGTCGACCTGCTCCGACGCGCCACCGAACGCGCCGGGGACGGTGTGGCGGATCAGGCCGCTCCGGCGCAGGGCGGTCAGGACCCCGTGATGGACGTCGTTGCTGGCGTCCGCTTCGGCGGCGACGGGCTCGAGCGAGCCGGCGAACGCCCGCGCCTCCGTCTGGATCGACGCATAGGGCTCCTCGAGCCGTGTGAGCGAGGTCATCGGTCCCCCTTGGACGTGTACGGGCTCGGTCGAGCTCCTATCTATGATAACTATACATATAGAATGAATCGCCTGTCGGAGGGGTGGATGCCAATGGCCGACCTGGAGCTGCAGATCGAGATGCTCGGCACGGACCGGGGCCGGGTGATGGCGATGGACTCGGCCTACCACGTCGACGGGTCGAACCGCGACCGGGACGTGGTGGTCGCCGCCTCCTACTGCGGCGTGCTCCCCGCCCGGTTCGTCGGACGTCACCGCCCGCGGGGCCTCGTCGGGGTGGACTGCGGGATCGGGCCGGAAGGCGCGTCGATCGCCGGGCTGTGGTATCTCGAGGCGCTGGACCTCCCCGCCGCGGTGGTGGCGGTGGCCGGCGTGCTGCTCGGGAACGGCGGGGACGTCTTCCGGAGCGGGACGATCAGCCGGCTCAACCGGCCGGCCGGCGACTGCGGGGTCGAGGTGGGCATGTCGGCGGCGCTGGCATCCCAGCGCATGCTCGAGGGGGATCCCGGCGATCCGGACCCGGCCGAGGTGACCAACCGGGAGGTGGTGCTCACCTCCCCGAGCGGGAGGTCGATCGTGTGCACCGACTCCATTGCCTTCGCCCTTCCCGAGGACGCGGGGCACAACGTGCTGGTCACCGCCGGGCACACCGGTCGGAGCGCCGTCCCGTACCTCGGGGCGGCGATGCCCTACGGGTTCATCTGCTCCGACGGCGGCATGGGGAGGGACCGCTCGGGGGTCGCCGGCCTCGCCATGGTCGAGCCGCTCGGGCTGGCGGGCGCCACGGTGGACGCCGCCACGGCCCGGATGGGGGACGGCCACAGCACCTACGAGGACGGCGTCATCAGCGCCGCCAACCGCTGGGCACAGGAGGCCGGGGTGGAGGTCGGCATGACCGCCCGTGAGGCCGCCTGGCGGCTGGTCGAGCGCCGCCCGATTCAAGTATAATAATAAGCATGGTAAGCAGCAGGCAGGAGCAGAACCGGGTGTCAGGGGTGCAGACGGACGATCGGGGCTCCTTGCTGGCGGCACCCCTGGACCGGAAGGCCAGCCACGGGCTCCTTCCCGACCCGGAGCCCCAGGAGGTGCGGTACACAGTCATCTCCGTGGACGACCACCTGGTCGAGCCTCCGGGGATGTTCTCCGGTCGCCTGCCGCGTGCCCACCAGGACCTGGCGCCGTCCGTGGTGACGCTCCCGGGCGGCGACCAGGCGTGGACCTTCGACGGAAAGACCTACCGTCAGGTCGGCCTGAACGCCGTCGCCGGCCGTCCGAAGGAGGACTGGACGCTGCACGCGACGTCCTTCGACGAGATCCGCCGGGGGTGCTGGGACATCGACGAGCGGGTCCGCGACATGGACCTCGCCGGGATCTACGCCTCGGTGAACTTCCCGTCGCAGATCAGCGGGTTCTGCGGTTCGGTCTTCTCGCGGTGCAGTGACCCCGGGCTCGGCCTCGAGGTCACCCACGCCTGGAACGACTGGTTCTTCGAAGAGTGGTGGCTGCCCCACCCGACCCGGTCCGTGCCGATGGGGATCACCTGGCTCGCCGACCCCGATCTGGGGGCGGCGGAGATCCGTAGGAACGCCGAGCGCGGGTTCACCGCGGTCACCCTCCCGGAGCAGCCGCACCGGATCGGGCTCCCGTCGATCTACACCGACTACTGGGACCCGATCGTCCGCGCCTGTGTCGACACCGGTACGGTGATCTGCCTGCACGTGGGCTCGTCGGGTCTCCTGCCCATGCCGGAGGAGGCCCCGCAGCTCCAGCTGGCGTCCACCCTCTTCTCGACGCTGTCGATCGTGACGTGCGTGGAGTGGCTGTGGTCGACGATCCCGGTCCGGTTCCCCGAGGTGCGGATCGTGCTGTCCGAGGGAGGGATCGGATGGGTGCCCATGCTGCTCGACCGGTTACGGTTCATCCGCAGCCACTCCGGGCTCGAGACCGACGCCTGGGCCTCCACGGCGTCGGACCCGGACGAGGTGCTGCTGCGGAACTTCTGGTTCTGCATGCTCGACGACCCGTCCGTCCTTCCCGTGCTCGACCGTATCGGGGCGGAGAACATCCTGTTCGAGACGGACTATCCCCACGCAGACTCGCTGTGGCCGGGTGTCCAGGACACGGCGGCGGAGCTCCTGGGGGGGCTCCCGATCGAGATCGCCCGGCAGATCACCCACGGCAACGCCGCTTCCCTGTTCCGTCATCCCCTGCCGGACGTCGTGCTGCCATGACGGGCGGTGCTGCCATGACGGGCGCCGCCCCCCGCCCGGTCCACGCCCCACGAACACGAAGGGAGCATCACCATGGAACATGATCCGCGCGCGCTCGAGGTCCTCGAAGCGTGCCATGCGCTGGCGGTCTACGGGCTCGGGTCCGTGATCGGCGGCCACGTGAGCATGCGCGTCCCCGGTGAGCGCCAGTACTGGACGAACACGCTCGACCGGTCCTTCGAGGAGATGACCATCGAGGACATCGTGCTGCTCGGGTTCGACGGCGAGAACCTGAGCAGCGGTCGCGTGGTCAGCCCCGGCATCGGATTCCACCCGGGGATCTACGAGCTCCGCCCCGACGTCCAGGCCGTGGTCCACACGCACGGGTACTGGGTGACGGCCCAGTCGGCCTTCGGCCGCCCTCCCCTCGTGTGGCACAACCTCGCCACCTACTTCCACGGGCGCACGGCGATCAGCCCCGACGACGAGATCGAGTCGATCGCCCCCGCTCTCGGGGCCGACGACGTCGCCATCGTCATCCCCTGGCACGGGGCGATCACCATCGGCGGATCGATGGGCGAAGCCTGCGCGCTCCACGTCACGTTCGACTATGCCTGCCGCCTCGACGTCTCCCTGGCGGGAACCGGGGCGCCGCCGATGCCGGACGACAGGAGCGAGAGGATGAAGGTCCTGGTCGGCAAGGCCGACTACCTCGAGAACACCTGGCAGCTCATGCGGAGGAAGGCAGCCCGCAACCTGGTGGACGGCGTGGTGCGCGTCCAGGCCATCCCGTGAGCACGGGTCGGAGTGCCGGGTCGGTCGGTGGGCCCGTCCGCGCCGGTGGGCCCGTCCGCGGGAGCGCAGGATCGGGAGCCGGCCATGGCTGACGTGCTCGTCGACCGCCGCGGTGATGCGACATGGGTGCGGCTGAACCGTCCGGAGCGCAAGAACGCCTACGACCCCGACATGTGCGCCGAGTTGGTGGCCGCGGTGAACGGGGCCGGCGCCACCGACTCGGTGGCCGTCGTGATCACCGGGTCTGGGGACTCCTTCTGCGCCGGCGGGTTCCTGAAGGAGCTCGCCGATCCCGATCCGATCGCGCTGCGCTCCATGTTCTTCGGCTCGCTCGGCCTCTTCGACGCCATCCGCAACTCGCCGCTCCCGGTCATCGCCGCGGTGAACGGGGCCGCGGCGGGTGGTGGGAACGAGCTCGTGGTGGCGTGCGACCTGGCCATCGCCGCCCGCTCGGCGCGCTTCGGCCAGACGGGCGTCCGGGTGGGAAGCGCCCCGGTGCTCGGGGGGACCAACCTGCTGGCGATCTCCGTCGGCGAGAAGCGGGCCAAGGAGGTGTCGATGCTCTGTCGCCGGTACGACGCCGACGAGGCCGCCGCCTTGGGCTGGGTCAACCAGGTCGTGGACGACGACCAACTCGAGACGGCCGTCGACGCCATGGTGGCGGAGCTGGCGGCTATGAGCCCCCGCTACCTCGAGATCGCCAAGCTGTCGTCGAACGTCTGGTGGAATGCGTGCCGGGACAACTTCGTCTCCGGGCTGGGCATGCTCGTCCAGGCCATCGGGTCCCCCGACATGGTCGAAGGTGCCACCGCGTTCATGGAGAAGAGGCCCCCCCGCTTCCCGAAGCGGGGGGCACCTCGATGACGACCACCTACGACGACTATGTGCCGACGCTTCCGGACCGGGCGGACTGGACGCTGGCGAACATTCTCGCCTGGCGGGCCACCACCCACCCGGACGCCGTCTACCTCGACGTCCCCCACACAGGGGAGTGCTACACGTACTCGGAGGTCTTCGACCTGGCCCGCAGGATCGGATCGGGACTGATCCGGCGGGGGCACGCCAAGGGCGACCGGGTCGCCATCATGCTGCCCAACCGGTCGGAGTACATCCTGAGCTGGCTGGGCACCGGCGTGGCGGGTCTGGCCGAAGTGCCCGTCAACACCGCCTACCAGGGGTCGTTCTTCGAGCACCAGATCCGGACCGTGGCACCCTCGGCCGCCATCGTCTCGGACGCGCTCGCCGACCGCTTCGTCGAGTCCGCCGACGCCTGCCGGTCGGTGCGCCGCTTCTACGTCGTGGGCGACGACGCGTCGGCCCGGGGGTTGGCGATCGGGGCGCTCCGGGCGGCGGGCTTCGAGGCGGAGCCGTTCTCCGATCTCCTCGGATCCGGCATCGATCCGCTGCCGGAGGTCCGCGCCCGCGACCTGGCGTCGATCTTCTTCACCTCGGGGACAACGGGGCTGTCGAAGGGCGTGACCATGACACATGCCCACATGGTGCTCGAGGCGGACGAGTGCATCTCGCTGACCAGGCTGACGGACGCCGACGTCTACCTTTCGGTCGGTCCCCTGTTCCACGGGAACGCACAGTTTCTCGCCGCCTACCCCGCCCTCCTCGCCGGGGCGCGGTTCGTGCTGCGCGAGCGGTTCAGCGCCAGCCGGTGGTCCACCTGGGTCCGGGAGTCGGGTGCGACCGTCACCAACTTCGTCGGCGTGATGATGGACTTCGTCTGGAAGCAGCCCCCGGCGGACGACGACCGGGACAACGACCTCCGGTGCATCTTCGCGGCCCCGACCGCCAGCTCCATCGTCGAGGGGTTCCGGGATCGATTCGGGGTCGAGGCGTTCGTGGAGGTGTTCGGCCTGACGGAGACCTGTATGCCGATCATGACCCCCTACGGTGCCGAACGGCCGCCGGGTGCCGCGGGCAAGGTGGTGGCGGACTGGTTCGACGTACGCCTCGTGGATCCGGAGACAGACGAGGAGGTCGGGGACGGGGAGGTCGGCGAGCTGGTCGTCCGGGCCCGGTACCCGTTCACCATGAGCAACGGCTACTTCGGCATGCCGGACCGTACCGCCGAGGCGATGCGCAACTGCTGGTTCCACACCGGTGACGGGCTCCGTCGTGACGAGCACGGTTGGTTCTACTTTGTCGACCGGCTCAAGGACTCGCTCCGCCGGCGGGGGGAGAACATCAGCTCCTACGAGGTCGAGCAGGCCCTCCTCCAGCATCCTGGCGTCGCGGAGTGCGCGGTGGTCGCGGTTCCCGCAGACCAGGAGGCCGGCGAAGACGAGGTCATGGCCTTCCTCGTGGCCGCCCCGGGAGAGGCCATCGAGCCTCGGGATCTCTGGGAATATTGCGACCGTCGGCTACCCTATTTCGCAGTTCCGCGCTACCTGCGAGCGATCGGATCCCTCCCGAAGACCCCTTCTGAGAAAGTCAGGAAGTCCACGCTGCGAGAGATCGGTGTCGACGGCGACACCGTCGATCGCATGCGTGTGCTCGGAGCGATGCCAGAAAGGCCTCTATGACGGAATCAAGCGTCACCCCGTCCACTTCCGGAGAGAAGGCGGCGTCGTACCGCAGGGCGCGGCCGGCCCGTGCCCACAAGGCGGCGATGAACATCGCCCAGCAGATCGTCGAGGAGATCAGCACCAACGGCTACGAGCCGGGCACCAAGCTCGCCACCGAGAAGGAGATGCTGGACCAGTACGGCGTCGGCAGGGGCACCCTCCGGGAGTCGCTCCGGTTCCTCGAGATGAACGGCGTCATCACCATGAAGCCGGGCCCAGGCGGGGGGCCGATCTGCGGCGCCCCCGACGCCCGGGATCTGGCAGGCACCCTCGGCCTGTTCCTCCAGCTCCAGCACACCCCCTTCCGTGCGATCGTCGAGGTCCGTCAGGACATCGAGCCGATCATCGCGGAGCTGGCGGCGAAGAACGCCACCCCGGACGCGCTCGACCGGATCTGGGAGTCCGTGGAGGCCATGCGCAAGCACCTCGACGACGAGAAGTTGTTCCTCGACGCCAACGAGCGGTTCCACGACTGTGTGGCGTGGGCTTCGGGGAACACGGTGTTCGCCCTTCTGATCGGCTCGCTCCACTGGATCACCGACGGCTCCCCGCTGGGTGTCGACTACCCGAAGGAGCGCCGGAACGCGGTGCTGGCCGCCCACGAGCGCGTGTACAAGGCCATCGCCGCCCACGATGTCGAGGGTGCCCGGAACGCGATGGCGATCCATATCAGCGAGTTCGACCGCTACCTGGACCGGTACTACCCGGCCGTCTACAGCAGCGAGTTGAAGTGGAGCGACATCGTGCTCTGAAAGAGCTGCAGTGGAAGCGCCGAGGGCGCCGACGGAGGGTCTGGAAAGGGAGAGGAGTGCGTAAGCGTGCAGACTGCAATTGAACGGGTCGGAGTGGTGGGCTGTGGCCAGATGGGGTCCGGCATCGCGGAGGCGTGCGCCAGGGCGGGCCTCCGGGTGGGGGTCGTCGAGCTCGACTCGGCGAGGCTCGAGGCCGGTCGGTCCCGGATCGAGGCGTCGCTCGAACGCGCCACGCGATCCGGGAAGCTGACCGAGGAGGATGCCCGGTCCGCGATGGCGGCTGTGGCCTTCAACACGGACATCGGGTCGCTCGACCAGTGCGACCTGGTCGTCGAGGCCGTCGTGGAGTCCGAGGCAGAGAAGATCCACGTCTTCGAGCTCCTCGACAAGGTGGTCTCGAAGCCGGACGCCATCCTCGCTTCCAACACGTCGTCGATCCCCATCATGAAGCTGGCGATGGCAACCAGGCGCCCGGGCCAGGTCGTCGGGATCCATTTCTTCAATCCCGTCCCCGTGCTCCCGCTGGTGGAGCTGGTGACCTCCCTGATGTCCACCGACGCCACCGCCGTGCGGGCGGAGGCGTTCGCCCGGGACGCCCTGGGAAAGCACGTCATCCGCTCCCAGGACCGCGCCGGGTTCATCGTCAACGCCCTACTGATCCCCTACCTCCTGTCGGCGATCCGGATGCTCGAATCCGGGTTCGCCACGGCCGAGGACATCGACCAGGGAATGGTCAAGGGGTGTGCCCACCCCATGGGGCCCTTGGCCCTGGCGGACCTGATCGGGCTCGACACCACCATCGCGGTGGCCAACTCCCTCTACGACGAGTTTAAAGAGCCTCTCTACGCTCCCCCTCCCCTGCTGGCGCGGATGGTCGAGGCCGGCCTCCTGGGACGCAAGAGCGGCCGGGGGTTTTTGGACTACGGGTAGGACGGCAGGGGACGCCGTCTGACGGCCGGCGCCGTCCGGGCGCCGGCGCCGTCCCGGTACCGGCCGGCGCCGTCCCGGTCACGGGCGGGACTCCGTCAGGCGTAGTGGTCGGTCCAGGCCGACCCGTCCCAGTACCGCCGGCGACCGTCGGGGGTGGGGAACCAGCCCGCCGGTGGGAACGGGCGGGCTGGTTCCGGCTCCGGTGTGCCGGGTGCCTCCCCGGCGCGGGGAGTCGGACCGTACGGTGCCGGACGGTAGGGAACCGGACCGGGCGCCCCTGGACCGTACGGTGCCGGACCATATGGCCCTGGACCGTACGGAGCCGGGCCGAGCGACCCCGGGCCCCCGACCTGGGCTCTCAGCGTCTCCACTTCTTGGGTGACCGGCCACTTCGAGAAGGCGAACACCAGGACCATCACCGCCCCGACCAGCGGTACCAGGGCGATGAGCACCCACCAACCGGAGTAGCCCGCCTTCGTCACGATCTTGACCGCCGCGACGATGCCGAGCACTGCGAAGCCCACAGAGATGGCGATGAGGACGACGAAGAAGGCGCCGAGCCCGACCGAGCTCCCAGCGCTTCCGATGCAGAACGTCTGGCCACCGGCCTGGGTGACGCAGCTGGCCGTCGCCGCGTGTGTGGTTCCCGCCACGATGCCCGCCACCGGTGCTCCGACCACGACTGTCACCCACCTACCCCTCGCACGTGCGGAAAACGGTACCGCGTCCCACCCCCGAGCGGGTCCGACCCGTCTCGCCTTCCGGGACGCTCCCGGCGCCCGATCAGCTGAGCAGCTCCTGGATGTCGGAGGCGGTCATCGCTCCGGACTCGAAGTCGCCGGCGTCCATCACGTTGGCGAACAGCGCGGACTTCCGGGCCTTCAGCGCCATCACCTTCTCCTCGATGGTGTCCTTGGCCACCAGCCGGTAGACCATCACCTTCTTGGTCTGGCCGATCCGGTGGACCCGGTCCACCGCCTGGGCCTCGGTGGCCGGGTTCCACCACGGGTCGAGGATGACGCAGTAGTCGGCCTCGGTCAGGTTGAGGCCGAACCCGCCGGCCTTGAGGCTGATCAGGAACGCCGGCGCGGTGCCGGAGCGGAACTCCTCGATCACCTGCTCGCGCCTGGTGGTGCCCCCGTCGAGGTAGCAGTAGTCGATCCCGGCGGCTTCGATCCGCTCGCGGGCCAGGGTGAGGAAGCGGGTGAACTGGCTGAACACCAGGGTCCGGTGCCCGTCGGCGACGATGTCGGCCAGCAGCTCCATCAGGGCGTCGAGCTTGGTGGAGGGCACGCCGGCGTGCTGCTCGTCGACCAGCGACAGGTCGAGGCTGGCCTGGCGGAGCAGGGTCAGCGACCGGAAGATCTCGAACCGGTTCTTCTGCACGTCGCCGAGCAGGCCGAGCACCTTCTGGCGCTCGCGCTGGAGGTAGGTCTGGTAGAGCTTCTTCTGCTTCGGGTGCAGCTCGAGCTCGAGGACCTGCTCTTGTTTGTCGGGGAGGTCGCGGACCACCTGGTCCTTGGTCCGGCGCAGCATCAGGGGCCGCACCCGGCGCCGGAGCTGGGCGAGGCGCTCGCTGTCGCCCTTCTTCTCGATCGGCGTGCGGTAGTGGTCGGTGAACCGGTCCGGGTTCGGGAACAGCCCCGGGGCCGTGATCGACAGCAGCGACCACAGCTCCATCAGGTTGTTCTCGATCGGCGTCCCGGTCATCGCCACCTTGTAGGGAGCGGGAAGCATCCTCGCCCGGCGGTAGGCCTGGGACCCCCGGTTCTTGGCGAACTGCGCCTCGTCGAGGAAGAGCCCGGCCCAGGCGATGGCCGCGTACTCGTCGTACTCGATGCGGAACAGCGCGTAGGAGGTGACCACCACGTCGGCTCCGTCCGCCACCTCGGCGAGGGGCATGCCCCGGCGCCGCTCGGTCTCGGTGATGGTGACCACGGTCAGGTCCGGGGCGAACCGGCGGCACTCGGCCGCCCAGTTCCCGACCACGCTGGTCGGCGCCACCACCAGGAAGGGCGCCTCGGTCAGCCCCTGCTCCCACGTGTGGCACATCAGCGCCAGCGCCTGGATCGTCTTGCCGAGCCCCATGTCGTCGGCGAGCACGCCCCCCAGGCGGTGCTCGAACAGGTAGACCAGCCAGTTGAAGCCGGTCAGCTGGTACGGGCGGAGGGTCGCCTGCAGCATGTCGGGCACCGGGTGCTCGATCCGGTTGTTCGCCTCCGAGAGGGCCCGGACCGACTGCTCCCACTCCCGGGCCTGGGCGGTCACGATCCCCAGCCGGACCAGGTCCTCCCACAGGCTGGCCTGGAACCGGCTGATCCGCAGGGTGTCGCCCGTCCGGTCGTCGAGGTCGCGGGCCTCGGCGATGAGCGTGGCGAGCTGGCGCAGCTCCTCCCGGTCGAGGGAGAAGAACGTCCCTGACGGCAGGATGAGGTGGGACTGCTCCTCGGCCAACGCCACGAAGAGGTCGGCGAACGGGACGTCCTCGCCGTCCACCGTCACGGTGACGGTCAGGTCGAACCAGTCGCGCTCGTCCGACGGGGCGCCGCCCAGGTTGACCACCGGTGCCTCCACCACCTCGCGGTACGCGACCGGCTCCCCGCTCTGGACGACCTCCACCCCGTCGATGGCGGCGAGCACCGGGAGCAGGTCGGCGGCGAAGCGCACCGCGGCCATGCCGGCCAGGGTGGCCTCCGGGGCCAGGCGATCGCCGAAGAGGGTGGGCTCGACCAGCGCGGGCACCCCGCCGACGGCCGCGGTCACCTTGGCCACGATGACGTCCTCGGCCACCCGGTCGCCCATCCGGCTCGGGGCGTCCCAGAGCGCCTCGCTCCACGCCGCACCCTCCGCGCTCCGCGACCAGGCCAGGTCGAGCCGGTGCTTCGGCCCGTGGTGGACGGTGAGCACCAGGCGCGCCGGGGGCGGCCGGGGCAGGTCGACCGACCCGTCGCTCGACCCGACGGGGATCCTCCGGCGCAGGTCCGGGTAGAGGTCGCGGAGGAACCGCTCCTCGTCGCGCGGGGGGATGTGCACCGCGGTCGACCCCAGGAAGGCGCGGATGCCGTCGTCGACCGGGCCGTCGAAGGCGGCGAGCGAGAGCCGACCCGGGGTGGCGGCCCCACCCGGTTGCGTGCTCCACCAGGCGATGCCGTGGGCGGGCTGGCCGATCAGCAGGGCCGAGCCGAGCGGCACGACGTGCCCGTCGGCGACGATCCGGGGGCGGAGCACGATCCCGGTCTCCTCGCGCACGGCGTCCACCGTCACCTGGGCCGGGGTCGCGCGGAGATCGACCGGTTCGGCCTGACGACCGGCCAGCAGCAGCGGGAGCCGGAGGTCCCTGGCCTCGTGGAGCAGGTCCCAGAGCCGGCGGCTGTTGATGGACTGGAGCCACACTTCCACGTCGGCTGAGGAGTAGTAGGTGCGGGGGGCTGACAGCCGGCTCAGGGCGAGCAGCTCGGTGAGGAGCTTGAGGTGCCGCGTCGAGTCGAGCACCGGCTGCCGGTACGAGGCCTGCTGCTCGAGCCTCGACCACGACACCCCGGTCCGGACCCAATTGCGGCTGTAGGCGTTGCGTGTCACCGGGCGCATCCGGATGCCGGTGGTGGGCGCCGTCGACCGGCGCTGGGGGGTGGTCGGGTTCAGCACCAGCTCGAACTGGATGCCCACCTCCGCCGCCGCCGGCTCGGTCCCCGACATGCCACCCAGGGCGGGTGGCAGTCCCGTCCCCACCAGCGAGCGGAGGGAGTGCTCCCAGTCGGGGGGAGCGGGCGGACGGGTGGCCCGCCCACCGTTCCCCGGGTCCGTCCCCGAGGCGGACGGGCGGGTGACGGTGCCGTCCTCGCGGACCAGAGCGAAGGTCGGTCGGGCGGCCGGCCCCGGCGTGCCGGAGGCGAGCAGCAGGGCGACCGCGTGCTTGCAGTTGTACTCGAACGGGCAGGTGCAGGCGCCGTCCACGTCGATCACCCGGCCGGTCTCGGACCTGGCGACGGTGACCTCCACCGCGTAGGGCTCGATGTCGCCGCCTTGGACCTCGCCGACCAGCTGGCGCCCGTCGTCCGACCACCGGCTCCACAGGACCGCGCCCCGGCGGGCGTAGGCGCGACCTCGGGTGAAGGAGGTCGACCCGACCAGGTCGGCCACGGACAGCACGTCCACAGGGGTCAACACAGACGCAGGGCTCCTCCCGGGGTCGACGGCTCGCAGACACGGTACCGCCTTGGGCGTGGAGGCGTGCCGGGCGGGGTGCTTCCCCGCCCCGGCATCTCCGGCGACCTCCGTCCCGGCCGCCCCGTCCCCGGTCGGCCGTCGCGCGCGGCCAGCCTGACCGATCGCCGGGTTCGAGACCGGCCGGATGGCCCGGCGAAGCAGCAACCTCCGCTCCGGAGCATCTCTCCGGAAGGGGGACCGGCCGCAGGTTTCCGTCCTCGATGTGGTCGGAGCCGGCGGGATTTCCGGTGAAGGGTGGAAGGTCGTCGGCGAGCGCCACGGCGGCGATCATCGCGTCATCGGACCGGGCGCCGGCCTGGCACCCGTCCGGGGCCCCACTTCGACCTAAGCTCCCTTCCCTACGGGTGGGGCGGCGGCGGCCGGGCGGAGCGAGGGGCAGGAGACACAGCGATGGCAAAGTCCGGTTCCCGGAGGCGAGGGCCCGCGCAGAACGCACCACAGCAGCCAGGGCAGCAGCCCGGGCGGAACGCGGGCAAGAACGCACCACAGCAGCAGTCCGGCCAGCGGTCGGGCGCGAAGTCGGCACAGCAGTCGGGGCAGCGGACAAGCGCGAAGTCGGCACAGCAGTCCGGGCGGCAATCGGGGCAGCAGTCTGGTGCGAAGTCGGGCCAGGCGCCCGCCGGACGCGCCAACCCCTCACAGAAGGGCGCCCCGCGGCAGGCGAACGCCGGCGCCGTCACG
>JAJYYG010000120.1 GCA_021801235.1 Actinomycetes bacterium | reverse complement strand
CGAGGTGTTCTTCGACGACGCCCGGACCGACGCCGGCAATGTCCTGGGGGCGGTCGGGGACGGCTGGCGGGTGGCACTCGCCACGCTGGCGTTCGAGCGGGGCGTGGGGCTCCTCGGGCACCAGGTCTCGTTCCGCCGGGAGCTCGACCGCCTGGTCGCCGCCGCCCGCTCCAACGGACGGTCCGCCGACCCGATGGTCCGTCAACGGCTGGCGCGGGCCCACGGGGAGCTCGAGATCCTGCGGCTCACGACACTGCGCAGCCTCTCGGCCGCCGACGGGCCGGTCGCCCCCCACGAGGCGTCCATCGTCAAGCTGCAGTGGGCGACCTGGCACCGGCGTCTGGGCGAGCTGTCCATGGACATCCTCGGGATGCCGTCCACCGTCGTCGACGAGCCGCCCTACGGTCTGGATGCGTTCCAGCGCACGTTCCTCTTCAGTCGCTCGGAGACCATCTACGGGGGGTCCAACCAGATCCAACGGAACATCATCGGCGAGCGGGTCCTCGGGCTGCCGGCCGAGCCCAAGGAGGAGCGGCGATGACCGGCCCGCCGGCGGGGGCCGGGAGCCGGACGGCAGGAGGGCCACCAGTTCCTCCCCCCGGCCATGGGCTGCTGACCGGCAAGATCGTGGTCGTCACCGCGGCGGCCGGCACCGGGATCGGGTTCGCCACCGCCCGGCGGTGCCTCGAAGAGGGCGCCACCGTGGTGATCTCCGACGCCCACGAGCGCCGGCTGGGCGAAGCCGCCGACGCGCTGGCAGCGCTGCCCGAAGCTGCCGGCGACCGCCCGCTGGCCGTGCCGTGCGACGTCACCGACGACCGGCAGGTGCGCCGCCTCTACGACGCCGCGGTGGAGCGTCATGGGCACTTCGACGTGGCGGTGAACAACGCCGGCCTGGGTGGGCAGGCCGCGGTGGTCGACATGACGGACGAGCAGTGGTCGCTGGTGCTCGACGTCACCCTGACCGGAACCTTCCGGTGCACCCGGGCCGCGCTCGGTCACCTCTACCGGCAGGGACGGGGGGGTGTCATCGTGAACAACGCCTCGGTGCTCGGCTGGCGGGCGCAGGAGGGGCAGTCCCACTACGCCGCGGCCAAGGCGGGGGTGATGGCGCTCACCCGGTGCAGTGCGGTCGAGGCCGCCGCTCACGGCGTCCGGGTGAACGCCGTGGCTCCCAGCCTGGCGGTCCATCCGTTCCTCAACCGGGTGATGGCCGACGAGGCGCTCGCCGAGCTGGCGGCCCGGGAGGTGCTGGGCCGGGGCGCCGAGGTATGGGAGGTGGCCAACGTCATCGTGTTCCTCGCCAGTGAGTACGCCACCTTTATGACCGGAGAGGTCGTCTCCGTCAGCAGCCAGCATCCGTAGATGCGCCGCCCCGTCGCCCGCCCGCTGTCGGTCCTGGCCGCCGCCGGGACCGCCGCCCACCACGGGTTCGAGCTGGGCAACGGCGTGGGCCTGGTGTGGCAGCCCGAGCTCGGGCTGGTGCCCGCCGGCCTCTTCTGGACGCTCGGGCTGGGCGCCTGGTCGTGGGTGGCGGCACGCGGTTCGAGGCGCTGGGACGGGGTGCTCGCCGCGCTCGCCGGTGCGGGCCTGGCTGGCGTGGTGGTGCACTTCACGCTCTGGCCCTGGCGGCTCAGCCGCTGGGGCGTACCGCTCCTGACCGGGGCCGAGGGGCTCCCTGCCTCCCGGCTCGGGGCCTACAACGCGATCCTCGGGGGTTGGGCGCTGGCGTCGGTGGCGTCCCTGGCCGAGCTGACCCCGTCGCGACGGCGGTGGGCGCTCCTCGGGCTGGCCGGGCTCCCGCTGCTGCGGCGTTCGGCTCGCCACCACTTCGCCTGGGCCTCGGCCCGGGCGGTGGACCAGCCGGCCTGGTGGAACCGGGGCCTGCGGGACGGCGGCGGAGGGGAGCCGGCCGGCATGTCGGCGACCCCCGCTTCGGCGCAGGTGCCAGGGATCGTAGGGGAACGCGCCCGTGGGCCGCACCGGGTCGATGCACTACCCTGACCACGTGTCAGAGATCGTCGATCCCCGCGGGGATCTCCAGTGGGGAACCATCCCCGGTCTGGTGGAGGACGCCGCCGCCCGGTTCGGTGCGGCCGAGGCGGTGGTCGACGCCCATGGGCCGGGCGGGACGACCGTGCGGCTGACCTACGACCAGCTGGCCGAGGAGGTGGCCGCCGCCACCCGGGCCGTGTTGGCGAACGGCATCGAGCGGGGGGACCGGGTCGCCATCTGGGCCCCGAACTGCGCCGAGTGGGTCCTCGCCGGGCTGGGAGCGGTGGGGGCCGGGGCCCTGCTCGTCCCCCTGAACACCCGGTACAAGGGGGCGGAGGCCGCGTACATCCTGCAGCAGTCGGGCGCCCGGATGCTCTTCACCGCGAAGGGGTTCCTCGGCATGGACTACCCGGCCATGCTCGCCGAGGCGACGGCAGAGATGGCGCTCCCCGACCTGGAGCGGGTGGTCGTCCTCCACACCGGGGACGGCGGGGAGGATCGGGCGACGGCTCGGGGTGACCAGGTCGTCGACTGGACCGTCTTCCTCCACGAGGGCGCCTGCGTCCCGAGCGACGTCGCCGCCGGCCGGACCGCCTCGATCACCAGTGGCGACCTCTCCGACATCCTGTTCACCTCGGGGACCACCGGGAGGCCCAAGGGGGCGATGACCACCCACGGGCAGACGTTGCGCACGTTTGCCACCTGGGCCGAGGTGGTCGGCCTGCGGGCCGGCGACCGGTATCTCGTCGTCAACCCCTTCTTCCACACCTTCGGCTACAAGGCCGGCATCCTGGCGAGCCTGATGGCGGGGGCGACGGTCGTGGCCGAGCCGGTCTTCGACGTGGACGCGGTGATGGGCCGGATCGCAGCCGAGCGCATCACCGTCCTGCCCGGCCCCCCCACCGTCCTGCGTTCCATCCTCGACCACCCCGACCGCAATGCGTTCGACCTGTCGTCGCTCCGCCTGGTGGTCACCGGGGCGGCGCCGGTCCCCGTCGAGCTCGTGCACCGCCTCCGGTCGGAGCTGGGCGTCGAGACGGTCCTCACCGCCTACGGGCTCACCGAGGCCACGGGGACGGTCACCATGTGCCGCCGGGGAGACCCCGCCGAGGTCGTCTCGGGGACATCGGGGCGTGCCATCCCCGACGTGGAGGTACGGGTCGTGGGGGCGGGTGGGGACGAGCTTCCCCGGGGCGAGCCCGGCGAGGTCGTGGTCCGCGGCTACAACGTGATGCGCGGCTACTTCAACGACCCGGATGCCACCGACGAGGCTGTGGACGCGGAAGGTTGGCTCCATACCGGCGACGTGGGGGTGATGGACCCCGAGGGCAACCTCGACATCACCGACCGCCTGAAGGACATGCTCGTGTCCGGCGGGTTCAACGTCTACCCGGCCGAGGTCGAGGCGGTGCTCGGCGACCATCCCGGGGTCGCCCAGGTGGCGGTGGTGGGCGTGCCCGACGACCGGATGGGCGAGGTCGGGTGCGCCTTCGTCGTCGCGGAGGA
>JAJYYG010000073.1 GCA_021801235.1 Actinomycetes bacterium | reverse complement strand
CAGTACCGGTTCACGGTGACTCCCGGCACGTCGGGCAGCCCGGCGAGGATGGCCGCCACGCGCGCCACGTTGTAGCCGGCCTCGCCTCCCGGCTGGCCCGAGCCCATGAGGACGTCCTCGACGGTGTGGGGGTCGAGCTGGGGGAGCTTGGCCAGCACCTCCCGTACCGCCAGGGCGGCGAGATCGTCGGGACGGCAGTCCTTGAGCGAGCCCTTCATGGCCCGTCCGATGGGGGTGCGTCCGGCGGCGACGATAACTGCTTCGGGCATGGGGACTCCTGGGTGGTCTCGGCGGCGGTGGCCTTTGGTGGTGAGCCGGCGCCGCCCGCCCCGGGGGCCGACCACGTCGGTTCGGACGTCCCGGATCGGGGGCGGCCGACCGCTCACCCTATCCGCGCGGCCGCAGGAGCGTCGACGGGCCCGGTCCGGCCGGTCGAGCGCCGCCGGGCTCTCCGGCCTCCCGCAGGCCCGGTCCGGCCGGTGGCGCGCCGCCGGGGCGTGGGGCAGAATAGAACGTGTTCCGCTTTCTAGCTCGGGTGCCGGCGCGGCGACGGGGGACGGGTGCGGGCCGGAGGCCCCCGGGAGACGGGGTCCGGCGTGGACGAGACGGAGAGGGGGCCCGATGGAGATCGGCTACACGGACGAGCAGAAGGCGCTGCAACGCGAGCTGCGCGCCTACTACGCCGAGCTGCTGACCCCGGAGGTCGAGGCCCAGCTGGCGGTGGGCGGCGGGATCGGCCCGGACATGCGCAGGGTCGTGAAGCAGATGGCCACCGACGGCTGGCTCGGGATCGGCTGGCCGGTCGAGTACGGCGGTCAGGGGCGTTCCGCCATCGAGCAGTTCATCTTCTTCGACGAGTCGATGCGGGCCGGCGCCCCGGTGCCGATGCTGACCATCAACACCGTGGGCCCGACCATCATGGACTTCGGGACCGACGAGCAGAAGGCGTTCTTCCTGCCGAAGATCCTCGCCGGAGACCTCCACTTCTGCATCGGCTACACCGAGCCGAACGCGGGGACCGACCTGGCCGCGCTGGAGACGAGGGCGGTGCGCGACGGGGACGAGTACGTGATCAACGGACAGAAGGTCTACACGTCCCTCGCCGGGGACGCCGACTACATCTGGCTGGCGACCCGGACCGATCCGGAGGTCTCGAAGCACAAGGGGATCTCCCTCTTCGTCGTCCCGATGGACACGCCGGGCATCAAGGTCGTCCCGATGCAGCTGCTCGGGGGCCACAACATCAACTACACCTTCTACGAGGACGTCCGGGTGCCCGCCGCCAACCTGGTCGGCGGCGAGAACAACGGGTGGACGCTCATCACCAACCAGCTCAACCACGAACGGGTCACCCTGTGCTCGCCGGGCATCATCGAGCGGGCCCTGGCCGACGTCCGGGCCTGGGCGCAGGCGACGAAGCTGGCCGACGGGCGCAGGGTCGTCGACCAGGAGTGGGTGCAGGTCCACCTGGCCCGTATCCACGCCCGGCTCGAGTTCCTGAAGCTCATCAACTGGAAGGTGGCGTGGACCGCCACCCAGGGTCGGCTCGACGTGGCCGACGCGTCCACGATCAAGGTGTTCGGGACCGAGTTCTACCTCGAGGCGTTCCGGCTGTTGATGGAGGTGGTGGGCCAGGCCGGCTACCTGGTCCGGGGCAGCCCCGAGGCGGTCCTGGCCGGCCGGCTCGAGATGTACGCCCGCAGCATGGTCATCCTGACCTTCGGGGGCGGTACCAACGAGATCCAGCGCGACCTCATCGCCATCTTCGGCCTGGGGCTCCCCCGGTCGCTTCGCTAGGCGACCGGTCGCGACGAGAGCAGAGGACGGAAGCATGGATTTCTCCTTCGACGAGGCGCAAGAGGCGGTCCGGGAGCTGGCCGACCGGATCTTCACCGACCTGGCCACCCACGAGCGGTTGCGCGAGCTCGAGTCCGAACCGGACGGGGACCGCTTCGACCGCCGCCTGTGGGGTGAGCTGGCGAGCGCCGGTCTCCTCGGGATCGCGCTCCCCGAGTCGGTGGGTGGCGCCGGGCTGGGCTTCGTCGAGACGGCACTGGTGCTCGAGGCGGCCGGGAGGACGGCGGCCGCCGTGCCGGTGGTCGAGGTGCTCGCCGGTGGAGCGGCCGCCATCGCCTCCTTCGGCTCGGAGGAGCAACAGCAGCGCTGGCTCCCCGCCGTCGTGGCCGGGGACTCGCTGGTGACGACCGCGCTGGCCGGGGTGGGCGGCCCCCGCTCGCTCCGGTCGGTCGCCGCCCAGCCGTCGTCCGCCGGCTGGACGCTCACCGGGACGGCCCCCTTCGTGCCGTCGGGCCTGGTCGCCGACCTGGCGGTGGTGCCGGCCGTGCTCCCCGACGGATCGCCGGAGGTGTTCGTGGTGGCGCTCGACGCACCCGGGGTGACCCGGGAGCGGCAGGTGGCGACCACCGGCAGGCCGGAGGCCCTCCTCACGTTCGACGGGGTGACGCTGGACGCGGGCGAGCGGCTCGCCACCGGGGGAGACGGCGAGGCGATCGTCCGGTCGATGGTCCTGCGCTCCACCGCGGGGCTCGCGGTGACCGAGGCGGGCGTGGTGTCCGCCGCCCTCGCCCTGGTGTCCGAGTACACGAAGAGCCGCGAGCAGTTCGGGAAGCCGATCGCGACCTTCCAGGCGGTGGGTCAACGGGCGGCCGACGCCTACGTCGATGCCGAGGCGGTCCGACTCAGCGCCTGGCAGGCAGCCTGGCGGATCGACCAGGGGCTCCCGGCCGAGGACGCGGTCGCGGTGGCGAAGTTCTGGGCGGCGGACGGTGGCCAGCGGGTCGTGCACGCCGCGGTCCACCTCCACGGCGGGGTGGGGGTCGACCGCGACTACCCGCTCCACCGCTTCTTCCTCCTCACCGAGCAGATCGAGCTGACGCTGGGCGGCGCGACCGACCAGCTGCTGCGCCTGGGAGCGGCGCTGGCCGCCGAGCCGGTCTGACCTCGACGCCGGCGCCCGACTGGCGGTGGCGGGGGATCGGTGATCGGATGCCTGCCGTGACCCGTCGGACACCGGCCCTTGTGAGGTTCCCATGGTGATGGGGCGACGGCCGGGGGTGGCGACCTCGTCGTGGCCCATCGCCGCCAACGACCTGGCCGGCCTGGCCGGTTCCCTGGGGGCGGCCATGGCCCGGGTGCCCTTCCGGAGGCCGCTGCACGGCCTGGGGTCGGCCCCCCACAACCTGGCGGTGGCCGTCACCCGGGAGGCGATCCGGTCGTTCATGGGCTACGCGTCGGCGCTTCCGATCGACGAGTTCCGCTCGGTGGAGCTGGTCCTCGACGATCTCTGCAAGTACGCCATGCCGCCGGTGGTACGCGCCATCGGGGTCCGCTCCGAGCACGAGGTGGTGGCCGGGGTGCCGGGCATCTGGTACCGGCCACGGAACGGCGAGCCCCGCGGCACCGTCCTGTACCTCCACGGCGGCGGTTACGTCGGCACCTCTCCGAGGATGTACGCCGCCTTCACCTCGTGGTTGTGCCGCGTCACCGGCTGCGAGGTCTTCGTC
>JAJYYG010000032.1 GCA_021801235.1 Actinomycetes bacterium | reverse complement strand
GGCTGGTGGCCTCCGACGGGGGCATCTTCGCCTTCGGGGATGCCGTGTTCCATGGGTCGATGGGGGGCCACCCGCTCAACCGCCCGGTGGTGGGCATGGCCGTCGCGCCCGGGGGCGGGTACTACGAGGTGGCCTCCGACGGGGGCATCTTCGCCTTCGGGGGAGCGCCGTTCCTCGGGTCCACCGGCTGCCTTGCCCTCGCCCGACCGATCACCGCGATCATCGCCTCGACCGACCCGTCGACGGTGGGGACCGGTACTGCGTGCACCGGCTCGGCGCCCACCGCGGCCGGGGGCTACAGCCTGGTCGCCTCCGACGGCGGGGTGTTCTCGTTCGGCAACGCCGCCTTCGCCGGATCGCTGGGAGGCCAGGGGGTGACCGACGTGGTCGGCGGTGCGGCCCGCTGACGGGCAGGCCGGCCGCGGTCAGCGGGGACGCGCCTCCACCCGGTCCAGCACCAGCACCTCCGGCACCCCTCCGTCGTCCGGCTCCGCTCCGTCGTCCGGCCGCGCACCGTCCCCCGGCCCGGGCAGCGACACCGACAGCCCGCCGGGCGTGCCGGTCCAGGTGAGGGGACGCCCGGCCAGGGTGGCGACCGACGTGGTCGGCGTGGGGAGCACTTCGGCGAGCACCACCTCGCCCGACGCCGGGTCCACCGGCACATCGACCGCAGCACCCGGGGTACCGGCCGCGCCCTTCGGGGCACCGACCACCGCATAGACCGTGTCGCCTCGGGCGGTGTAGCGGACCGGGCGGCCCCCTCCGGTGGTGGTGCCCGGGTGGACCCACGGCCGGGTGTCCAGGACGGCCCGCCCGTGGCCGCCCACCCACTCGCCCAACCACGCCAGCCGTTCGGCCTGCTCGTCGGGGATGCCTCCGTCGCTGCCACGTGGCCCCACGTTGAGCAACAGGTTGCCCCCCTTGGCGGCGATGTCCGCCAGCAGCCACAACAGCTCCGCGCGGCCGAGGAAGTCCTCGGGCCGGGAGGCGGCGTTGTACCCGAAGCTCCGGTCGATGCCGCGCACGCACTCCCAGGGGGTCGGCTGCACGTCGTCGAAGACGACGTACTCGGGGGTGCGGACGTCGTAGTGCGGTGGCCGGGGAGGCACCAGGCCGCCCTCGGCGGTCATCATCCTCCCGATGGCGGCGTCGACTGCCCGGCGCACCGGCTCCGCCCGGGTGGCGGCCAGTAGCGGGTTCCAGGGCATCCAGCGGTCGTTCACCACCCCGTCGGGGACCACCTCGTAGTAGTGGTGGAAGAGATCCCACAGCCGGGTCCCCGTCGTCGGCCAGGCGATGTCGTTCCACAGCACGCTCGGCCGGTACCGGGCGATCAGCTCCCGCACCTGGGCCTCGGCGTAGGCGGGGTAGCGGCCCCGGGGCACCGCCGCCAGCACGTCGGCCATGGACCCGAGCGGCCGGTCGTCGAAGGTCCAGTCGAGCCCGCCGCTGTAGTACAGCCCGAAGCGCATCCCTGCGCCGCGAACCGCCTCGGCCAGCTCGCCCACCACGTCCCGCCGGCTGTGCCACCCCGGTCGACCCGGGTTGTCCACCCCGGTCGGCCACAGGCAGTACCCGTCGTGGTGCTTGGCCACCAGCACCACGTACCGGGCCCCGGTGGCGGCGAAGCGGGCGGCCCACTCCCCGGGGTCCCACTGGTCGATGCCCGCCTCGAAGGCGGCACGGAACGACCGGTAGGGGCGGTCCCCGTAGACGGCACGATGGTGGAGGGCGACCGGGCTGTCGGGGAACCGGAGCGAGTTCTCGTACCACTCGACGTAGGGGGACCAGGCGAAGGCCCGGCGCCGCCGGGAGCCGATGAGCTCCCCGATGTCGCCGTCCACCGGGGCGAAGGCGGGGACGGCCGCCATCGTCCAGTGGACGAAGATGCCGAGCTTGGCGTCGAGCCACCAGGCAGGGACCTGGTGCCGGCGCAGCGCCCGCAACCGGTCGTTCCGCGTGCCCATCCAAACATCCTACCGATGGGCTAGCGTCGAGCACGAGAGACCGTCGACGGACGACGCGACGTCGGCCGCGACGGGTCCCGGGGGGGAGCCAGACATGCCTGCACGCCGCGTCGACCGTCGGACCTTCTTCCGGCACAGCGGTGCCGTCGGAGGTGCCGTCGTCCTCGGGGGCGCGGCCGCCGCCGGCCTCAGCGCCTGCTCCTCCAGCTCCGCCGCCACAGGGACGGGCACCTCGGCAGCGGCCGCCGGCCGACCGGTGCGGGGGGGCTCGCTCGTCGTCGGCACCATGGCCGAGATCAACGGGTTCGCCCCGTCGAAGGACAACTGGGACACCAACGGCATGCTGTACGCCAACACGGTCTACGACCCCCTGATGGCGGTGGCCCGGGACGGCTCGATCCGGCCCTACCTGGCCCGGTCGCTCACCCCCAACGCCGCCCACGACCAGTGGACGATGACGCTCCGCCCGGGCGTCACGTTCCACAACGGGACGGCGCTCACCTCGGCGGTGGTGAAGGCGAACTTCGAGGCCCTGGCCGCGTCGAGCCTCACCGGCGGCGCGGTGGCCGGGATCGCCTCGATCGCCACCCCCGACACCGCCACCGTCGTGTTCACCCTCAAGTCGCCTTCCACCGGGTTCGCCGCCTCCCTCACCACCCAGGCCGGCTACGTGGTCTCCCAGTCGATGCTCGACCAGCTCGCTTCGGGTGTGAGCAACCCCGTCCCGGTCGGCACCGGACCGTTCGTCTACGCCGACTGGCAACCGAACGACCACTTCACCGCCACCCGCAATCCCCGCTACTGGCAGGCCGGCCTCCCCTACCTCGACCAGGTCACCTTCCGGCCCATCGTCGACACCACCCAGCGGGAGGACTCCCTCCGGACCGGGGCCGTCGACGCCATCATCTCCATCGACCCGCGGACCTACCTCCAGTTCCGCGATGCGCCGGGCTACCAGTCCGTCTACCAGACCGCCCCGGTGGTCGGGGAGCCGACCATGGGCTTCCTGCTCCTCAACTGTGCCAAGGCACCCACCGACGACCTCCGGGTCCGGCGGGCACTGGCGATGGCCACCGACCAGTCCGCCGTCCAGAAGATCTTCGGCGACGGGACCGTCCAGACGGTCAACGGCCTGTTCCTCCCCGGGTCGCCCTACTACAGCGACACCGGCTACCCCGGCTTCGACCCCGCCGGGGCCGAGGCGCTCATCCGCAGCCACGCCGCCCAGCACGGCACGCCCGCCATCCAGATCAGCACCACCCCCGACCCCCGGACCACCCAGCTGGTCGAGGTCGTCCAGCAGATGTGGGCCCGGGTGGGCGTCGACGCCACCATCGCCGTGGTCCAGCAGGCGACCACCATCCTGAACCTGCTGATGGGCGACTTCCAGGCGGTTCCCTCCGCCCAGTTCGGGGCGGTCGACCCCAGCCTCAACTATCCGTGGCTGAGCACGACCACCGTGGAACCGATCGGAACCATCGGGCTCAACTTCGCCCGCAACGACGATCCGGTGCTCGAACAGGCGCTGGTGACCGGCGGCTCGACCCTCGATCCGGCCACCCGGGTCGCCGCCTACCAGACCGTCGACCGGCGCCTGGCCGTCGACCTGCCCTACGTGTGGATCGGCAGGAACATCTTCCCCTTCGCCGCCGACGACCGGGTCCGGGGCATCGCCTCGCTCGTCCTCCCCGACGGCGCGGCCGGGTACTCCTACAACGAAGGCGTCTTCTTCCCCACCCAGCTCTGGATGGAGGCCTGAGCGCGGGTCCGTCCCGGGCCGGCGACCGCCGACCGGCTCAGGCCGACCGGGTCAGGCCGACCGCAGCTCCTCGAGCAGCCCCGCCGGGTAGGGGGAGTCGAAGGGGCGGACGCCGAGGCCTTCCCGGATGGCCTCGACCGGCCGGTCCCAGATCGACTCCCAGTCGACGCCGAGGAGGGGCGGCGTCTCGCGGCCGTGCCGGTAGGCGGCGAGGATGGTGTCGAGCAGGAACCCGAACCCCTCGAAGGGCTGGGTGAAGGCCACCTTGGTGAGCACCATGGCGAGGAACAGGGACGAGTAGTGGTGGCCGAACTGTCCCATCTGGAACCCCGAGATGGCCACCTCGTGGAGACCGGTCGTCTCATAGCCGGCCACCGTGTGCCACACGTCGTGGCACTGGAGGATGCGGACGTTCAGGTAGTCGAGCGGGGGAGGCAGCGCGTCGAGGCCCAAGGCGTCACGGTCGAGCACTTCGAGGTCGAACCCGTCGTCGACCACCAGCGCGTGGAGATGCCCTCCGAGGGAGTCGCGCGGGCAGGCGGCCAGCGCGGCCAGGCTGAAGCGCGGCGGGGTCCCCGTCCCGGCGGCCTGCTGTACCCCCGGGTACCCCAGAGCGGTGGCGGCCACCCGCAGGCTGAGCTCGCCGGGGAGCAGTCCGGCGACGGCGGCCGTCCGCACGGTGATGTCGGCCGGGTCCCTGCCGGCGTCCGGATCGTGGACGAGGGACCACAGCGCGGCCCAGACGTCCTCGCCCACCGGTACAGGGTCGGCGGGCTTCCCGACGGCTGCCGGTGGCTCCGCCTCCGGGGCCGTCCCCAGCCAGCCTTCGGTCAGCCCGTCGTAGACGGGGACCAGCAGCTCGGGCTGTGCGGTGGCGACGTGCAGGCACAGGGCGGCGATCCGGTAGGTGGCGGACGGGTCCTCCGCCCGGAGGTCCCGGGCGGCGGAAAGGGACTCGGCCGCTCCCCCGCCTGCCCCCACCAGCGTGACGAAGTCGTGCTCTTCCACGGTCACTCCCTCCATGGCGGTCCCCCCGTCGATCATCGGCGGGCATCCAGGTCCAGGGCCGTCGGCCAAACATCCTATCTCTATCGCCGCGTCGCCGTCGCCGTCGCCGTCGCCGTCGCCCCGGACCCGCAGGCAGGCACAGCCCTCACCGGCACGGCACAATCGTGGTGACCCTGCGCCACGCTCGCCGACAGGCGCCACGCTCGCCGACAGGAGGCACCCCACCCATGACGACCCCCGACCCCGGTTTCACGCACGAACAGGTCCGCGTCGACGGCGTCGAGCTCCACGTCGCCGTGGCCGGCCCGCCGGACGGCGAGCCGGTGGTGCTGTGCCACGGGTTCCCCGAGCTCTGGTACTCGTGGCGGCACCAGCTGGCCGCCCTGGCCGGCGCCGGCTACCGGGCCTTCGCGCTCGACCAGCGCGGCTACGGCGGCAGCTCGGCGCCCACCGAGGTCGCCGACTACGGCTCGGACCGGCTGACCGCCGACCTCTGCGGGCTGCTCGACCACTACGGCCACGAGCGGGCCCACGTGGTGGGGCACGACTGGGGGGCGATCGTGGCCTGGGAGATGGGTCGCCTCCACCCCGACCGGATCTCCTCCCTCTACGCCATGAGCGTGCCGTACTCCCAGCCGCCCGCACCCCCGATCAGGATCTTCGAGTCCATCTTCGGGGACCGGTTCTTCTACATCCTCTACTTCCAACCGGTGGGGCCGGCCGAGGCCGAGCTCGAGGCCGATCCGCGCGGCTTCCTGCGCACCATGCTCTGCGCCGCAGGGGGAGAGGGCATGGCGGCCGTGGGTGGTCTGGGAGGAGGGGGCGCGGGCGGCGGGGGCGGGGCTCCCGCCTCGGGGACCCGCTTCACCGACGTCCTCGGCCCCGCTCCCGACGAGCTGCCGGGCTGGCTGGACGAGCACGATCTCGACGTGTTCGCCGACGGCTTCGCCCGCAACGGGTTCTTCGGCCCGGTCAGCTACTACCGCAACCTCGACGCCAACTGGGAGCGGGTACGGGACATCCCGCCGTCGGTCTACGCCTTCCCCACCGGCTTCCTCACCGGGTCGCTCGACCCGGTGCGCGCCATGATGCCCGGCGCCGCCGGGAAGATGGCCGCGCTCCTCCCGGACTTCCGGGGCACGACGGTGGTCGAGGGTGCCGGGCACTGGGTCCAACAGGAGCGCCCGTCCGAGGTCAACGGGGCGCTGCTCTCGTTCCTCGCCGAGGTGGACCGGCCGTGACGCCGGGGGACTCGGCGGGATCCGGCCCGGCGCCGGACCGCACCATCGGTCGACGGCTCGCCTGGGGCGCTCCGCCGTGCCGGTGACCGAGGAGGCGATCGCCACCCTCAAGGCGATGATCGTCTCCGGCGAGCTCGCCCCGGGCGCACGGCTCCCCCCCGAGAAGGAGCTCAGCCGCCAGCTCGGCGTGTCGCGGAACTCCCTGCGCGAGGCGGTCAAGTCGCTCGAGATGGTCCGCATCCTCGACGTGCGCCAGGGGGATGGCACCTACGTGACCAGCCTCGAGCCGCGCCTCCTCTTCGAGGCGCTGTCGTTCGTGGTGGACCTGCACAGCGACGCATCGGTCATCGAGCTCCTCGAAGTCCGCCGCGTGCTCGAGCCCTACGCCGGCGGCCTGGCCGCCGTCAACGTCACCGACGAGCAGCTCGCCGCGTTGGACCGCACCCTCCGGTCGGTGGACAGGTCCACCCCGGTCGAGGACCTGGTCGCCCACGATCTCGAGTTCCACCAGCTGGTCGCCGAAGCCGGTGGGAACGCCTCTCTCGCCGGGCTCCTGGAGGCGCTGGCGTCCTCCACCGCCCGGGCCCGCGTGTGGCGCGGCCTCACCCAGGAGGGGGCGGCGGCCCGCACGCTGGCCGAGCACCGGGCCATCCTCGACGCACTCGCCCGTCACGACGCTGTCGGGACCAGTGAGCTGCTGGGCGCCCACATCGGCGGGGTCGAGGCGTGGCTCCGGAGCGCGGTCGCCGTCCCCCCCGGGGGGTGAGGTGTCGCGCGCAGACGTGTCGGATCGCGGCGGGTCCGTGTCGGGCAACGTGCCCCGATCGCGGCACCAACCGCGGCGGCGCGGCGTGGACCGACGGGTGGTCAGAGCACGCAGAAGCGCTCCGCCCGAGCGGCAGCCGCCTGGTCCTTGTCCCGGGTGCAGAAGGCGAGCTCCTCGTCGGTCGTCGCCGCCAGCGCCGGCGCCGCGGCCAGTTGCAACGCGTCGAGCATGCGGAGGCGGTCCTTGAGGGGAAGGCGCCTGGCGGCAGCAAACGCTGCCACGGCGTCGAACATGGCCACCGCCAGCGGCCCGTCGGACGCCGTGTCGGCAGCGAAGGCGGCCAGGATGCGGTCGGCCAGGGAACGGCCGAGACGTCCGTCGCGGGTCGCCCGGGCGAGAGCGGAGACGATCTCCACCTCGGCAAGCGCCGAGATCACCACCGGCTCGGGGCCTTCCAAGAGGACCTCGGCCAGAGCGGCGTGGTCGGGCTCGTCGACGAGATAGGCCCGAACCACGGCCGAGGTGTCGGCGAAGATCGCCACCGGTCAGCGCCCGGAGCGGTCTGCTTCGAGTGCCGCGCTGAGCACGGGCCCGCCCTCCGGAGCGGGCTCGCCCCTCCGGACACGGTCCGGCGATCCCCTCGGGATGCGCTCCACCAACGCATGGGCGTTGCGCGCTCGCCAGGCCTGGCGGCGGCTGGCGGGATGGCTCAGTGCCTGCTCGACCGCGTCGACCACGGTGGCGTTCACACTTGGCTGCTCGGTCGCCACCCGATCCTTCAGGCGCTCGGCGAGGTCGTCCGGGACCCGGATGATGCTCTGTCGCATCGGCTCATGTGGTGGCATTCCGACCGCTTGCGACGCTCTCCTTGCGACGAGCCGCCTGGCGACGTGCGATCGGCCAGGGCGAACCGGGGGTCGTCGCTCCCCCGGACACCGTCGGCCGGGCCCGTCGGCCGCGGACGGAACCGGGAGATCGGGTGGGACGGGCCGGTACCACCCCCGCCTCCCACCGTCGGCGTCGCGCCGGGTCCCTATGATCGTGGCCGTGCACGGCTCCCGACCCTTCCCCGGACCGGCCTGCCGTATCACCCCCACCCCCGCCCCTGCCGCCGACCCCACGCCTGCCTGCGACCCCGTCCCGCCGGCTGCGGCCCACCGGCCGGTCCGCCGATGAGCCCGTCCGGCCGGGCGGCACCGTCGCCCCGACGGCGTCCGACGGCGACCTCGTCCTTCGGGGTCGGGCGACGGGAGGGACACGATGCCTCGGGCTTCTACGCCCGGTTCACCCCACCGGTGGTCTCCGACGACGACCGGGTGGCGACGGCCCCGGTCCGGGACGTCGTCTGGGTGGGCGACGCCCGCGCCATGGACGCCCATGGCACGCTGCCCGACGGCTCGGTCGCCCTCGTGGTCACCTCGCCCCCGTACTTCGCCGGCAAGGAGTATGAGGCCGCGCTGGGCGTCGGCCACATCCCCGCCGACTACGACGCCTATCTCCAGATGCTCCACGGGGTCTTCACCCAGTGCGCGGCCAAGCTCGAGCCGGGCGGGCGCGTGGCGGTCAACGTGGCCAACCTCGGGCGCAAGCCCTACCGGTCGCTCGCCCGGGACGTCATCGACATCCTCGAGTCCATCGGCCTGCTGCTCCGGGGGGAGATCATCTGGCAGAAGAGCCACGCCGCCGGGGGGTCGTGCGCCTGGGGCACCTACCAGCGGCCCGGCAACCCGGTCCTGCGCGACATCACCGAACGCATCGTGGTGGCGTCCAAGGGCCGCTTCGACCGGGCGGTGCCGCCCGACCGGCGGGCCGAGCGGGGCCTGCCCAGCGAGGGCTCGATCACCATGGACGAGTTCATCGACGCCACCACCGACCTGTGGGACATCCCCGCCGAGTCCGCCACCCGCGTCGGGCATCCCGCGCCGTTCCCGGTCGAGCTCCCCCGGCGCCTGATCGAGCTCTACACCTACCGGGGGGACCTGGTCCTCGACCCCTTCATGGGCTCGGGCTCCACCGCGGTGGCGGCCGTGCGGACCGAGCGCCACTACGTCGGCTTCGACACCGACCCCGCCTACGTGGCCATGGCCGAGCGCCGGGTGGCGACCGAGCGCGAGGCGCTCGCCGGAAGGTCCCGCCGTCGCAACGGGCCCGGACCCGGGTCCCGGCCGGACGGGGACGGCCCGGACGCGGGGGGTGGCGCTGACGCTCCCCGCATCGTGGTGCCGCCCACGCGGACCCGGTCCATCGGCCCGGCGACCGGCGGGGACGGCGGGGGCGCCGAGGAGGGCGGGGACAGCGCCGATCCCGCCATGGCCGAGCGCCGGACCGGCCAGAAGGCCCGCCTGGTGGCCCTCCGCCAGCTCCAGCACGCCGGGTTCCGCGACATCGAGGACCAGGTGGTGCTGGCAGACGTCGGAGTCGACCTCGCCTTCCGGGCCCGGGACGCGGGCGGGCGCACCTGGCTGTTCGACCTCTCGGGGGCGTACTCCGGCACCCGGCCGGGGCTGAGGCGTGCCGACGTGCTGTGGCGGTCGCTCGGCAAGGCGGGCGTGCTCCACGCGGCCCGTCAGCGCGCGCCGCACCGCGACGACCTCGGCCCGCTGGTGCTGCTCTCCACCGACCTCCCCGGCCCCCGGAGCGCGGGCGGCAAGGCCCTGCGCGCCGTGCAGCCCGACGACGGATCGGGGCCGGTGGCCGACGCCGTCGAACTGCTCGACCCGGCAGGTGCGGAGCGGCTCCGGGCCCACGCCGCCGGGCGCGTCACCCCCGGGTGACCGGAGCGGGGGAGCGGGGACCGCGCCGTGCCCGATGACCGGACCACCGTCACCGAGCTGGCCACCGCGCTCGGCACCCTCGGCGACCCCGGTCCGACCGAGGCACTCGGACGGCGGCCCCCCGAGCTCCGGATCGACGGCGCCACCTGGGACCGTCTGGCCACCCTCCACCGGGACGGAAGGTTCGCCGCCGAGTTCGCCACCGCCTTCGCCAACGGCCGGGCCCTCCTCGAGGCGGAGGACGCCCTCGCCGGCCGGCATCCGCGGATCGTCGAGTGGACCGGCGGACGCCGACCGCCGGGCGACGAGGTGGCGCCCATCGACGTCCGCATCGACCACGTCTACCTGGTGAGCTGCAAGTACCGCTCCGACATCCTGGCCAACGCCTCCCCGGGGCGCCTCTTCGACGGGCTGCTCGCCACCACCGGCGACTGGGACCGCGGCGACTGGTTCGCCACGGTCGCTCCGGCGCAGCACCACGCCCTCTACCGGGCGTGCCGGACCGCAGCCGGGCTCTTCGACCTGCCCCCCTCCCCCGAGCGGTGCGACCGGGAACAACGGCACCGGCTCCGCGTGGCGCTGGCCGACCGCGCCTACCCGGACGAGGCGAGCCGCGCCGCCTATACCGACCTGTGCCGGGCGGTGAGCGCCGCGTCGGCCGAGCGCTGGCGGCAGGGGCTCCGCCGCTCCGGGACCGGACCCGAGGCGATGGTCTGGCGCCTGCTGCGGATCGGCAACGCCCCGTACTTCGTCCTCGGGGTCGACCGCCGCACGGGCAGCCCGGCCCGGTTCCGCATCGCAGGCCCGTGGGACTGGCGGGACGAGTTCGAGCTGGTCGACCTCCAGGTGAAGGCGGGGTCCGCCGCCCAGCCCCGGGTCGACTGGACGATCCGCTACCGGCGGCGCCGACGGCCGGCCCCGGCCGGGGCCGGGACCGTCCGCGGCCACGTCGAGATCCGGTGGAGCCACGGGCGGTTCGCCCACCCGCCCGAGGCCAAGGTCTACCTCGACACCCCGATGGCCGAGCTCCCCGGGTACCACCCGCTCGGTGGGTGCCGTAGCGACGAGGGGAACCCGGTCCCCGCGGACCCGGAGGGCGGGGACCTGGACGGCAGGGACCCGGAGGGCGGGGACCTGGACGGCAGGGACCCGGAGGGCGGTCAGGCCGCGCTCTGGTGACCGGCACCGGCCGGGTGGCCGGCAGGTGTGGTCCGATCAACCTCCGGCGGGGCCCGGCGCAGCCGTGCCCGGCTCCGGCGACCCGCCGGAGGAGGGGGTACCCCCGGGCACCTCGTGGGCCGGTGCGCTCCCCAGCCCGTCGTCGGCCGCTGCGCTCCCCAACGCCTCGCCCGACCCACCCACGGCGGCCTCGCCCGACCCTTCCCCGGCCGCACCACCCGCCTTCCACCAGCGCAGTCCGAGGCCGGGGAAGAGGACCACCGAGAGGATCCCCGCCGCCACCAGCGCAGCGGCGTTCGACGGCCGCATGCGCCCGGCGGACACCCCGATGCCGGTGATGACGACGATGAGGGGCAGCCCGGTCCCCGAGAAGAAGGCCAGGGCAGTGCGCTGCGCGGCCGGGAGCACCTTGCGGTAGAGCACCAGGGCCGGCAGGCCCCGCACCACCAGCATCAGGGCCATGAAGAGCGGGATCCGCAGCAGCACGACCGGGCGGGTGGTGAACACGTGGAGGTCGAAGTGCATCCCGCTCACCACGAAGAACACGGGCACCAGAAAGCCGAACCCGATGGCTTCGAGCTTGAGGCGCACCACGTCTCCGTCCTCCCCCCGGGTGAACAGGCGGACGACGATGCCGGCCGAGAACGCCCCGAGCAGCGTGTCGAGACCGAGCACGGTGGCCAGGTACACCAGCAACATGATGAGCAGGATGGACACCCGCACCGGGAGCTGGGAACTCGAGTGGAGGTTCTTCTGGAGGAGGCCGACCAGCCGGGGCGGCTGCGGCCGGGCCGCCAGAAGCGCCGCCGCCACCGCCGCCGCCAGGAAGGTGACCAGCAGCAGGGCGGTGAGGCGCGGGTCCTTCTGGGTCAGCAGCATCGCCACCGCCACGATCGGGCCGAACTCCCCCACGGTCCCCACCGCCATCAGATGACGGCCGAACGGGGTGTCCACCAGGCCGGCGTCGCGCACGATCGGGAGCAGCGTGCCGAGCGCGGTGGTGGTGAGCGCCAGGCCCACCACCACGCTGTCGAGGGCGAACCCGGTGGAGACGAGGGCAACGGCGCCCGCCAGGGCCAGGACGACCGAGAGCAGCCACCCCTCCCCGGCCAGTCGGAGGGGCCTCCCGCGGATCCGCATCAGGTCGAGCTCGTAGCCGGCCAGGAACATCAAGAACCCCAGGCCGAAGTCGGCGAAGCTGTCGACCACCGTGCCCGGGTGGGCCAGGTCCAAGACGGCCGGGCCGAAGACGATGCCCAGGACGATCTCGAGCACGACGGCGGGGACGCCGATCCGGATGGTGAGCTCGGCCAGCATCGGGGCGGCCACCGCGATGGCGGCCACCAGCACCAGGGTGGGGATGAAGTTCACGACGGGCCGGGCCGTGCCCGCCCGCCGGCCGGGTCCCCGGTGTGACGCCCTTCGGACCGCCGGCGGGATCGTGCCGTCGGTGCGGTGCCCACGGGGCGGGAGTGTACCGGTGCGGCCGCCCCATCCGCGGGATGGGGGGCGGTCTGGCGCGCCGGGCCGGCGTGGCGTCGACCGGTGCCGGCATCCCGCGCACCGGTGTCCGACGTGCGGTTACGCCGGCGTCGCCGTGACGATCACGTTGTCCGCGTAGCTGCCGCCGTGCGTCGTCTCCGTGAACGGCCCCCCGCACGTCACCAGGACGAGCGTGGCCGGTCCCGAGTCGGAGAAGAGCGACCGGTGGACGACCGTGTTGGGCGACAGTCGGGGCGGAGAGGAGACAGTCCAGACGCTCTGGGTCCCTCTCCAGTTCACGACCACCTGGTCCCCGGGCACCAGCTGGCCGATCTGTCCGAGTGCTCCCTCCCCCTGGCCGACCCAGTTGACATGGCCGACCAGCAGGCTGACCCCCTGTCCACCGGCCGCCGGCGAGTCGCTGTCCCAACCGACGTGGTGGACGTCGGAGGGAATGGCGAGCCCCCCGTCCACCGGCTTCTCCGGCACCACCGGGGCGACTACGTCCAGCGCGGGAATGGAGACGGTGGCCACCTGACCGGGGACCGTCGGGTGCCACGGAACGGCGGAGACAGCGACGGCGTCCGCCCGCCCGCCCGGTTGCCGCGGGCCGGCCAGCCGCACGGCCCGCTGGTGGTCCACCAGCGCCTGCCGGCTGACCTGCGAGGCCGGGCTGTCGGCCACCGACAGCCCGACGGCCGCACCGCCGACGGCCATCAACAGCAGACCGGCCGCGATCCCGCAGGTCCGCGTGCGGCCCACTAGTCCGCCCGTCCGCTCCTCAGTCTCCGGACCGTCACGAGCAGCAACGCTGCGCCGGCTGCGATGAGGGCCAGACCCCAGTCCAACCACGACGTGTGGCCGGCAGGCGGCGTGTGCGGTCCCGTGGTCAACAACACCGGCGGGTTGGAGACGGCCGGGGTCGCGCTGGTGGCGGCAGGCGCCACCGTGGTCGGGGTAGACGCCGGGGTGGTGGTCGGTGTGGTGGTCGGGGTAGACGCCGGGGTGGTGGTCGGGGTAGACGCCGGGGTGGTGGTCGGGGTAGACGCCGGGGTGGTGGTCGGGGTAGACGCCGGGGTGGTGGTCGGGGTAGACGCCGGGGTGGTGGTCGGTGTGGTGGTCGGGGTAGACGCCGGGGTGGTGGTCGGGGTAGACGCCGGGGTGGTGGTCGGGGTAGACGCCGGGGTGGTGGTCGGGGTAGACGCCGGGGTGGTGGTCGGCGTGGTGGTCGGCGTGGTGGTCGGGGTGGTGGTCGGCGTGGTGGTCGGGGTAGACGCCGGGGTGGTGGTCGGCGTGGTGGTCGGCACCGTCTGCCCGATCGTGTAGGCGAAGCTGACACTGCCGTTGCCCTGGGTCACCGCCACCGCACCGGACACGGCGGTGGCGCCCGGGTAGGCGTACCCGGAGCCACCACCCCCGGAGCCCGCGGTGCCCTGGTACACACAGCTCGACGGGTTCGCGGCCGAGCCGCCGCCCCCGCCGAAGTAACCCCCGCCGCCTCCGCCGCCGCCGAGCTGCGGCCCGACCCCACCGCCCCCCCCGGTGGTACCCGTGAGGGTCACCGGGCCGCTCCCCGGGTTACCGTCCTCCGCCGCAGTGGCACCGGTCCCTCCGGACCCTCCCGAAGCAGACCCGCCGGGTCCGCCCCCGCCGCAATTCGGGCTGTTCGGGGCACCCTTTTGGGGCGGCGCTCCCGCGCCTCCGCCTCCGCCGCCTCCCCAGGTGCCGGAGCCGTCGAAGCCACCGGCCCCGCCGGCAGCGAGCAGCAACTCGTTACCGGGACCGAAGACGAACGATCCTCCCCCTCCGGTCGCTCCCGTCTCCGCGGTGACCGTACCGATCCCCCCCGGTGCGCCGCCTCCGTAGACGGGGCCCGTATCGGCGCCACCGACGCCGAGCCCCTTCTGCCCGACTACGACCGTCAGCGTGGTCCCGGCGCTCACCGGCAAGGTGGCGACGGTCTCCCCACCGCCGGTCCCACCCCCTTCCGGATCGGTTCCACCCTCGGCGCCCTTCACGGTGGCGACCACCGACGTGACTCCGGCCGGCACCACGAACGTCTGGGCCGCACCGGTGAAGCCGTAGCTCACGGTGCACGTGTCACCGCTGCAGGTGGCGGGTGGTCCTGCAGCACCGGCTGTCGCCACGCCTGCGCCAGACCAGCCGGCAAGCGCCGCAAGGACCCCCACCCCGGTCACCACTGCGGTCCGCTTCATAGCTGGTCTCCATTCCATCAGCCCGTCCATCAGCCCGTCCATCTGCCCGCGGGCACCCTCGGCGACCCCCGCGCCGACGGCGGGTACCGGAACCCGGTCGCCAGAAGGCATAGCAAAGGTCCGGAGCCGTATCAAGGATCCGACGACGCCCCGGGGAAGGTCCGGTCCCCGCGGGGGCTACCGCCTCCGGCTCACCGCCCACCACTAGGATGATCCGTCTCCGAGCACTCCGGGACGTTTCCGTTGGTCGACACAGTTGAGCGCATCTCCAGCCGACCTCCGGGCCTCGGGGGTCCCGGACCCCGTCACCGCGTGCGCGCCCGCAAGGAGCCCCTCTACCGCCGGCGCCGGATGCTCGCCGCCGTCGCCGCCGTGCTGGCGGTGGTCGTCCTGTGGGCGGCGATCTCCCTCGGCATGGCCCTCACCAACCCGACCCTCGGGAGCTCGCTCCCGGCCCGGGCCGCCGAGTGGGCCCGCCAGAACGGCGGGGCGTCGATCATCAACAAGGTGGAGAACATCTGGTACAGCCACCACCCGCCGAAGATCGGCGGCACCGTCCCGAAGGGCGCCATCCGGACCCCGGTCACCGTGCCGGTCCCGGCGGTGACGTCGGGGCCGCCCCACCTGCCGGAACCGGCGGCCATCGTCCCCTTCGCCAGCCCCGCCCTGCCCGGCGAGGGGCAGTGGTCCCCCGCCGGACGGCTGGTGGACGGCATCCCCGCCGTCTACACCACCGAGCTGCGGCCCGACGCCATCCACACCAGCTACGTGGTCGGGGTGGCCTGGATGGACCCCGACCTGCTCCACGCCACCCTCTACTCCGGCAGCCAGATCCCGGGGGGCGGTCCCTACACCCACACCGCGCCCATCCCGCCCAACGCGGCCACCAGCCTGGTCGCCGCGTTCAACGCCGGGTTCCTCATGTCGGCGGCCAACGGCGGCTACTACACCGACGGCCAGACCGTCATCCCCCTGCGCAACGGCGCCGCCTCCGCGGTCATCTACAAGAACGGCTCGATGACCGTGGCCGACTGGGGCCGGGACGCGGTGATGACCCCGAACGTGGCCTCGGTCCGCCAGAACCTCGACCTCATCGTCGACAACGGTCAGCCGGTGCCCGGACTGAACGCCAACGACACCACCCAGTGGGGAGCCACCCTCGGCGACCAGGTCTACGTCTACCGGTCCGGGCTGGGGGTCACCGGCAACGGGGCCCTGGTCTACGTCGGCGGCCCCGGCCTGAACATCACCGACCTGGCCGACCTGCTGGTCCGGGCTGGTGCGGTGCGGGCGATGGAGCTCGACATCAACACCGACTGGGTGAACTACTCCTCCTACACCCCCTCCACCCCCTACGGGGCGGCCACCCCCGCCAACGGGACGATGCTGCTCCCGGTGATGACCGGCGGCCCGGGGCGCTACTTCGCCTCGTGGTGGGCACGCGACTTCTTCACCATGTCCTCGGCCTATCCGACCCCACCGAGCGCGCCGACCACCACGACCACTCCGGCGAAGAAGAAGTAGGACCGGGGCGGCCGCCCGGGTCAGGTCCGGCAGGCGGGCGTCCCCCCGGGGAGCCGGTGCCGGTAGCGGGCGACGACGCGGTACCCGGTCGGCGCCAGCCACGACAGCGGCGGTGCGAGCAGGGCACGCCCGACGGACGACCACGGTCGGCGGGCGGCGACGAGAGCGGAGGCGACTGCCCGGGATCCCTCCTCGGAGCTCGCCCCCTCGATCCACCAGGCCGCCCGCTCGAAGTCGCTCCGGGTCAGTCCTGCCCGGGCCGCCACCTCCGGCGCCAGCCGCTGCCAGGGCACCGCCTCGGGGGGGCGCTCCACCGGCCAGCGGCGGGCGATCCACGCGGCCGACCAGGTGCAGAAGCCGCAGTCGCCGTCGTAGACGAGCAGGCGTCCGGGAGGAGCCCCCGCCGCCCCGGCCTCGCCGCCCTCACGCCCCACGGCCCGGACTCCCACCCCGGCCACCCTACCGTCGGCCTGCCGGCGTCCCCGCAGGGTGGGGCCCACCGGAGTCGCTAGGATCGACGGAATGTCGAGCGCGACGTGGCCCCGCCTGGCCCAGGAGCCGGGCGCCCACGGAGGCCCGCTGCATTGAGGGCGGACGACGCTCCGGGCACCGGATCCGGGTCCGACACCCCCGGACCGCACCTCGACCTCGATGCCTACCGGATGCTGGTGTCGGAGCTCACCGGGCAGGTCGAGGCGGTGGTCACGTCGGCGGTCGGACGCGACGCCAGGGACCGCGTCGAGGCCCTGCTCGAGGCGCGCTCCGACGACCCGGTCCTCGAAGCGGTGCTGGCCGCCACCCCCGACGGGCGGGACGCCGCCCTGAAGAAGCTCCTCGCCGAGGTCCACGACTACCGGCCGAACGACCGCAGCTCGGCGAGCGACGTGCCGACGCTGGTCCGTATCTATCTGCTCTCGCTGATCGACGCCATCTGGTGGGCCGACAGCACCACCTTCCGGACCGACCAGGACGTGGTCGCCTCCTCCGAGCTGGTGGAGCTGAACGCCCTGCGCCGCCGGGGCGTGCTCGACTTCACCTACCGGCTCCAGCCCAAGGGGCTCGCCGGCCGCAGCCGTGACTGGGCCCTGCGCCGGGCCATGCCCGGACGGCGCCCGCACACCGCCGGCGTCCGCTTCACCCGGGCCCGCCCGGAGCTGGTGGCGCTGCTGAACCAGATCGCCGGCGAGTTCGCCGGGCGGGCGCCGTCGGGGACCCCGCGCCTGTGGGTGACCAGCCTGACCCGAAGCCTCCAGCACCAGCAGCGCCTGCGCGACCTCGGCTACGCGGCGATGATCCCGAGCGCCCACTGCTTCGGCTACGCAGCCGACGTCGAGATGCGGTGGTTCCGCCAGTTCGGCGCCGACGACACGCTGGCCACGGTGCTGCTGGAGCACCAGGCGGCGGGACAGTGCAACGTGATCGACGAGGGGCAGGCCTGGCACGTCTGCATCGATCCGGGCGCGGTAGGCGCGCTCCAGCGCGCCTACCGCCGGTTGGGCGGGGCCTGAGCCCGTGTGCGGCATCGCGTTGATCGTCGGACGGGGAGCGGACCGCGCCGTCTTCGACCGGATGATGGCGAGCATCCGGCCCCGGGGTGACGTGGAGGAGACGCTCTGCGAGGACGGGATGCTGCTCGGCACCCAGCGCCTGAAGATCGTCGACCGCGAGCACTCGGTGCAGCCATGGGTGTCGGCGGACGGGCGGTGGGCGCTCTGCTACAACGGCGAGGTCTTCAACTACCACGAGCTCCGGGACGAGCTGACCGCGCTCGGTCATGCCCTCCGGAGCACCGGGGACACCGAGGTCGTCCTCGAGGCGTTCCTCGAATGGGGGGAGGAGGCGGTCCACCACCTGCGGGGGGAGTTCGCCTTCGCCGCCGTCGAACGGGAGACCGGTCGGGTGTACCTCGCCCGTGACCCGATCGGGGTGAAGCCGCTGTACTGGTCCCACCTGGCCGGCCGTCTGAACGTCGCCTCCGAGGTCAAGGCCCTGGTGGCCGTGGGTGCCCCCATCCACGAGGTCCCGCCGGGCTCCCACGGCTGGGGCGCACCGGACGCCCCCCCGGCCCCGGCCCCCTACGTCGACCTGGTCCGCCTGGCCGAGGGGGAGCCGATGATCGACGACCCGGACGAGGCCTGCCGCCTGGTCCGCGAGGCCCTGGTCGACAGCATCCGGGTGCGGGTGGACACCGATCTCACGGTGGGGGTGATCCTCTCGGGGGGGCTCGACAGCACCCTCACCCTGCTCAACGTGCGTGAGATGCACCCCGACTGCGTGGCCTTCACCATCGGGACGGAGGACAGCGACGACCTCCGGTTCGCCCGGCGCCTGACCCGGGACCTCGGGGTGCCCCACGAGGTGATCGAGCTGCGGCCGTCCGACATCCACCTCGACGACATCCGGGCCACGGTGGCGATGGCGGAGCTGACCGAGTACGGGGACCTCATCAACGCCGTCGTCACCCGGCCCCTCTTCGAGCGGGTCCACCGCAGCGGCGTGAAGGTGGTGCTCTCCGGCGACGGATCCGACGAGCTCTTCGGCGGCTACGCCATGTACCGCCAGGTCGACACCGACCTCAGCCAGCAGCTCTTCCGCCACAACATCTCCAACCTGGGACGCACCGAGCTCCAGCGGGTGGACCGGATCTCCATGGGCCAGGGGGTCGAGGCCCGGGTGCCGTTCCTCGACCTCTCGCTGGTGAAGCTGTCCCTCCGGGTGCCACTCGACCTCAAGGTGCGCGACGGGGTGGAGAAGTGGGTGCTGCGCAACGCCTTCGCCGACCAGCTTCCCGACTACATCCGCCAGCGTCCGAAGAACCCGATGTCCCACTCGTCGGGGCTGCACGAACGGATCCGCCTGTACCGGCCGCTGTTCGCCCGCCTCTACCGCTCCTTCGGCTACGACCTGTTCGAGCCGATGCGGCGCGACTTCTCCTACGTGCTGGAACGCAACGGCCTCGACCTCCCCGGCACCCTGACCGGAGGCACCCTCGGCGACGACTACTCCCCGGCCGAGCACGCCCGGGACCTGGCCGGCGCGGTCAAGTGGAACCTGGCCGCCGCCGCCCGCCGGATGGGCGGCGGAGTGCGGTCGGGCCGGTAGCCGGGTTCGGAGCATGCCGGCCGCCACCACCGGCGGGGACGGATCTGCTACGGATGGGAAGTCGCCGACCGAAGCGACCCGGGATCGGCGAACTTCCGATCCTCGGTGACCGGACCGGGCCGACGACGTGCTGCGAGCGCGGGGAGGTCCCATGCGGTTGACCGGGGTACGGAGTGCGGTTGCCTGCGCCGTGGTGGCGGCGTTGCCGCTGGCGTTCGGCACGCTGTCAGCAGGTGTGGCCGCCGCCCAGCCGGCCCCGGGCGGGGTCGTCGGGTTCGGGTCGGCGTCGTCGTACGGCGCGCCTGCCGCCGGCGGGCTCGCCGGGCCGGTGACGGGCATCGCCGCCGATCCGGTCGGTGGGGGCTACTGGTTGGTCGCGGCCGACGGCGGCGTCTTCGCCTACGGCGACGCCGGGTTCTACGGTTCGATGGGCGGTACGCCGCTCAACCAACCGGTGACGGGAATGGCGGCCACGCCCGACGGGCGCGGTTACTGGCTGACCACCTCGGTGGGGACGGTCACCGCCTACGGGGACGCCGCCGCCTTCTCGACGTTCCTTCAGCGGAACGCCCCGGTGGTCGGGATCGCCGCTGCCCCGAGCGGCCAGGGGATCTGGCAGGTCGGCGCGGATGGCGGGGTGTACGCCTTCGGTGACGCGGGGTTCTACGGTTCGATGGGCGGGCACCCGCTCAACCAGCCCGTCGTCGGGATGGCCGCCACCCCCGGCGGCCGCGGCTACTGGCTGGTCGCGGCCGACGGCGGCGTCTTCGCCTTCGGCGACGCCGGGTTCTACGGGTCGATGGGCGGGCACCCGCTCAACCAGCCCGTCGTCGGGATGGCCGCCACACCCGACGGCCGCGGCTACTGGCTGGTCGCCTCCGACGGCGGCGTCTTCGCCTTCGGCGACGCCGGGTTCTCCGGGTCCACCGGAGCGGCGCCGCCCGGCACACCGGTGGTCGGCATGGCGGCCGCTCCCGGGGGAGGCGGCTACTGGCTCGCCACCTCGGTCGAGGCGGAACCGGTCGCCGGTGCACTGCCGTCGGTGCAGGCCAACTGCTCGTTGCCCACCACACCGGGCGTGGTCGAGCCCGCCGGCATCCTGCTCGCCTGCGGCGACGGCAACGCCCGTCTCGCCGACCTGCAGTGGTCGTCGTGGACCGCCTCGCGGGCGACCGCGGCGGGCATCTACACCCACAACCTGTGCGTCCCCGACTGCGCCGAGGGCACCTTCGTCTCCACGGCCGCCACCGTCGCCCTTGCCGACCCGGTGGTGACGGTCGCCGGGCGCCAGTTCGTCCAGCTCGCCTACACCTACGCCGACCCCTCCGCTCCCGGCGGCCGGGCCGGCTTCCTCACCGTCATCCCTGCCACCGAGGGTTGACCCCACCCGCGAGCCGGCCAGGGGGTCGGCGGAGAGGGACAGGGCGGCTCGGGGTGTGGTGGCTCGGTGCCGGCCCCGGGACGGGAGGCGTCCGCGGACCCCGGGACCCGGTGCGTGCGCCCGGCTCAGACCGGGTCGGTCAGACCGGGTCGGTCAGACCGGGTCGGTCAGACCCGGCTGACCGGATCCGGGTCCCCGGCGGAGCCGGGTCCCGGGGCGAACATCTCGTCTGCAGCTGCAGAGGTCGGCCCGTCGTCCACAACGTCGGGGGCGCCGAGTCGGTCCCCTGCCGGATCCGGGCCTCCCCGGGATCCGACCATGCCCGCCCCGTAGTGGTGGCGGAGCATCGCCAGCAGCCAGTCGAGGGGGAGGTCGACGAAGGCGCCGCGGTCCCGGACGTACTCCATGTAGCGTCCCCCGCCGGCGGCGTTCTGGTGCAGCAGCGCGTCCGAGGTCCCGTCGAAGTCGAGCGGGGCGACCCCGAACCGCTCGCACAGCTCGACGTTGAAGGTGGGCGTCGCCTTCAGCCAGCGCCCACCGAGGTGCAGCTCGGTGAACCCGTGGCAGACGAACAGGTCGGTGCCCATCCGCTGGCGCAGCTTCTCGCTCTGGAGGTGGTTGCGGACGTCGGCGAACCCGACCCGGGCCGGGATGCCCACCGCGCGGGCCGAGGCGGCCAGGAGCACCGCCTTCGGGACGCAGTAGGCGGACTCCACACCGGCGACCGCGGAGGCCCGGTAGGCGGCCGGGTCCCCGGAGACCGAGTAGGGGTCGTAGCGGATGCCGTCCCGGACCGCCCGGAACAGGCGGGAGGCCTGCTCGGCCTCGTCGGCCGCCCCTGCGGTGTGCCGCTCGGCGAAGGCCACCACCACGGGATGGGTGGAGTCGAGGAACGCGGTCGGCCGGCGGTAGGCGTCGAGGTCTGCGGGCTGCAGCCCGGACGGCGGGGCCGGCTCCCCGGCGGGGGCGTCCCCGTCCGGAGCGTCGATCGGTTCGGTGGCGGTGTCCATCGGTCCCATCGTAGGGGTCCACTTCGGGCGGGCTGCCGGGCCGGGCCGGGCCCGGTGGAGCGGGGCCGGTGGCCGGGGCGGGGCCGGCGG
>JAJYYG010000173.1 GCA_021801235.1 Actinomycetes bacterium | reverse complement strand
GGGACCCCTGCTGTGTGGTCCCCGGCTGCGACGAGGCCGCCCACCTCGAGATCGACCATCTCGTCCCCTACGCCGAGGGCGGACCCACTTCGCTCGCCAACCTCGCCCGCCTGTGCCACTGGCACCACGCCTGCAAGACCCACCGGGGCTTCGTGCTCGCCGGGTCGCCGGGGTCATGGGAGTGGATCCCTCCCCCGAGAAGCGGCCAGGCCGGCAATGCCCCACCACCCGGCGACGGGGGCATGGCGGATAGCGACGTGCGGGAGGCGGACGACAGCCCACCCGAGGGAACAGAGGGCACCGCGCCGGGAGCGGTGGTGACCCCGCGACCTCGGGGCGGTGGACCCGGGATCGATGCCGGACCGGAACCTCCCGGTCCTGACCTGTCCCGGTACGGGAACCGATGGTCCTGACCTGTCCGGTCCTGACCGGTCCGGGTCCTGACCGGTCCGGGTCCTGACCGGTCCGGGTCCTGACCGGTGTCGGCACGGATCCCGATGATCCGCTGGGCCGTCGCATGCCCGCCCGTAGCTGCGACATCCACACCGGGCGGCGGCGGTGCACCAGCGATCATGGCTTCCAGCCCTCGTCTCCTGGGTCGTCCGAACCTGGTGGTGTCGGCCTGACACTCCGCTGAAATCGCGGAGCAACCGACTGATGAGACGTAGCAGAGGCGGCGGGGCCGAGCTCGCCGGGCTGCGATGTTGACTTCGGCGGCGCCATGCGGCGGCCACACATCCCGTCGCTAAGACTCGCCAGGACCCCGCTGGTGCTTGCCCAGGATACGGAGCACGAACGTGCCCACCCGACCGGGAGACTCCCCGTGGTGGCGGTCGGAGCCGTGCCCGAACCGACCGAGTCCGAGCCCACCACCTCCGCCGAGCCCTGGCAATGGCAACTCGTTGGGCTCCTCGTACTTCGGCACCTTCGCCAGAGGATGTTTCGGCTTGCGAGGCTTGTCACCGGAGGAACCCATCCCCGAATCATGACCCATCCGAGCGGTCCCCTGGGATGGACGCCGACCGCTTGCGGCCACCAGCGATCACTCGCGATCGCTTGCGATCGCTTGCCGCTCCCGACGACCGGACAAGCTCGGCATCCGCTCAGTACAGTCGGAACATGGCGCACATCCAGCAGCTCCATCCGGAATCATCCCGTTCCACCCGGACGGCCGATCGCTTCGAGACGGTCAACCCGGCCAGCGGCGAGGTGATCGCCTCGTTCCCCATCGATGACGAGACGACCGTGGGGGCGGCGGTCGAGCGGGCACGTGAGGCCTCCGAGTGGTGGCGGGCCATCGGCTTCGCTGAACGGGCCCGGCACCTCCGCGCGTACAACGCGGAGATCGCCCGGCGCATGCACGAGCTCGCCTCGCTCATCCACCGGGAGAACGGGAAGCCCCACGCGGACGCAATCCTCGAGATCACCCTGGTCATCGACCACGTTGCCTGGGCTGCGGCTCACGCCCGCAAGGTCCTCGGCCCGCGTCCGGTCTTCCCCGGACTCCTTGCCCTCAACAACTCCGCCAGTGTCGAGTACCAGCCGCTGGGCGTGATCGGTGTGATCGGACCGTGGAACTACCCGGTGTTCACGCCGACCGGGTCGATCGCCTACGCCCTGGCTGCCGGGAACGCAGTGGTGTTCAAGCCGAGCGAGTACACCCCGGCGATCGGAGCGTGGATGGTGGATGCATGGGGGGAGGCAGTCCCCGGCGGACGCGACCTCTTCGCCCTGGTCACCGGGAAGGGTGACACCGGAGCCGCGCTCTGCCGGTCCGGGGTCGACAAGATCGCCTTCACCGGTTCGGCCAGGACGGGTCGACTGGTGATGGCCGCATGTGCAGAGAACCTCGTTCCGGTGCTCATGGAGTGCGGTGGCAAGGACGCGCTCATCGTCGACGACGGAGCCGACCTGGAGGCTGCAGCCGACGCCGCTCTCTGGAGCGGCATGAGCAACGGCGGTCAGACGTGCATCGGGACGGAACGGGTGTACGCCACCGACGCGGTCTACGACCGCTTCCTGGCGATCCTCGAGGAGCGCGCCGCCGGCCTCCGCCCCGGCTCCGATCCGGATGCTTCGTGGGGCCCGCCGACGATGCCGTCCCAGGTCGATGTCGTCCATCGGCATGTCGAGGACGCGCTGCGGCGCGGCGGCCGGGCTGTCGTCGGTGGCACCGACTCGGTGGCAGCGACTGGAGTCGGTCCGACCGTGCTCGTCGGGGTCCCGGAGGATGCAGCCGCGGTCACCGAGGAGACCTTTGGGCCGACCCTCACGGTCGCCCGGGTCCGGGACGCCGAAGAGGCCATCACCCGCTCCAACGCCTCCGGCTACGGCCTCGGCGGTGCGATCTTCTCGGGATCACGCGAACGGGGGATCGAACTGGCCCGGAAGATGCGCTCCGGGATGACCTCGGTCAACTCCGTCCTCACGTTCGCCTTCGTCCCGGGACTGCCGTTCGGCGGGGTCGGGGAGTCCGGGTTCGGGCGGATCCACGGGCCCGACGGACTACGGGAGTTCACCCGCGCCAAGGCGATCACCGCACAGCGGTTCGAGCTGCCCGTCAATCTGACCAGCTTCCATCGCCCACGCAAGGCGACCGACCTCCTCAGTGCCACGATGCGCCTCATCCACGGCCGCTCGCGCTGACCGGCTACCCGGTGCGGTCACCCACCGGACGGCACCCGTTGTCCCGATGCAGCCACGGCGCCCGACGGCGCCACCGCTACCCGGTGTAGTCACGCACCGGACGGCATCGGGTGTCCTGGTGCCGTCACGACACCCGACGGCGCCACCGCTATCCGGTGCGGTCGGGACACCCGGCGGAGTGCCGTCGGCGCCCGGTGTCGTCAGGGGTCTGTGCGCAGGGCGGTGGCCATCTCATCCCGGGCGGCACGGGCCGCAGCCCGGAGCGCGTCCACCTCCGGGCCCTCACGCAGCACCGATCGCGACACGTTGGGCACGACCGTGCCCGCCGCGCAGCCCAGGAACAGGCGACTCACGTCCGATGCCGTTGCGCCCTGTGCCCCCACACCCGGCGCCAGGATGGGACCGCCCAGCCCGGCCAGCGGGAACCCCGAGGGTCCGAGGGTCGCCCCCACCACGGCACCGACGGTTCCGGGCGCCACCCCTGGTCGCCGGTTCAGCTCGGCGATCCCCTCGAGCAGCGAATCCTCGACGGATGTCCCCGCCCCACCGCCGACACGCGCCTCCTGGAGGAGCCGCCCCTCCGGGTTCGAGGTCCGCACCACCACGATCACCCCGCCGCCGTGGGCCGTCGCCACCGACACCGCCGGCTCGAGCGCACCGAGGCCGAGGTAGGGGACCACCGTCACTGCGTCGACGCACAGCGGTCCCGCCGGGTCGAGCCAGGCTGCGGCGTAGGCATCCATCGTGCTCCCGATGTCCCCACGCTTGGCGTCCGCCAGAACGAGCAGGCCCGCGTCCCGGGCCAGGGCGATCACCGCCTCCAACGCGGCCATCCCCGCCGCTCCCCACCGCTCGAAGAACGCCACCTGCGGCTTGACCACCGGCACGACCCCGGCGAACGCCTCGACGCACCGCGCGCCGAACTGCCGGAGCCCCGAAGCGTCGTCTGAGAGGCCCCACGCGTCCAACAGCGCAGCCGACGGGTCGATCCCTGCGCACAGCGGCCCCGTGCGCCCGACGGCATCCGCCAGACGGGCGCCGAAGCTGCGCGGCGCCGAAGCAGAGGCGGTCCCGGTCACCGGGTGCTCCGGGATGATGGGGAGCACGGCTCCTCCGGAGGCCGCGCCGCCCGGCCGTGGGCCGCACCCGTGAGCTCGGCGACCGTGCGCACCCCGTGCCGGGCACACCAGCCCCGGAGCTCCCCGAGCACCCGGAGTGGGGCCCTCGGGTCGCGGAAGGTCGCCGTCCCCACCTGGATCGCGCTGGCACCGGCCATCAACAGCTCCACCGCGTCCTCACCCGAGGCGACGCCACCGGCACCGATGATCACCGCATCCGGGATCGCCTCCCGCACGTCGTAGACGGCGCGTACCGCCACGGGGTGGACCGCCGGCCCGGAGAGCCCGCCGCCCGTGCCGCCGAGCACCGGCCGTCGCCGTTCCACGTCGATCGCCATGCCCAGCACGGTGTTGATCAGCGTCACCGCCTCGGCCCCGGCGTCGAATGCCGCCGTCGCCACCTCGGGCAGGTCGGCCACCGTCGGGCTCAGCTTCACCCACAACGGAAGCGCCGTCCCCCCCCGCACGGCCTGTACGGCTTCGGCGGTCGCCGTCGGTGAGTGGGCGAACATCCGCCTGCGGTCCTCCAGGTTCGGGCAGCTCACGTTCACCTCCACCGCAGTGATGCCCTCCGCTCCCGCCAGCAGGCAGGCGGCCCGTCCGTAGTCCTCCACCCGGTGCCCCCAGAGACTGACCACCACCCGCGCCCCGGTGGCGGCGAGAGCGGGAAGCTCGTCCCGGATCCACGCCTCGACCCCCGGTCCCTGGAGTCCCACGCTGTTCAGCATGCCGGCCGGTGTCTGGTGCACCCGGGGTGCCGGGTTGCCGGGCCAGGGAACCGTGGTCAGCGACTTCACCACCACTGCCCCCAGCTCCCCCAGCGCGAAGTAGGCGCCCAGCTCGTCCCCGTGACCGGCCGTTCCCGACGCGGTCATCACCGGGTTGGCCAACCGGACCGACCCCAGAGAGCAGCTGAGGTCGACCTCACCGGTCTGGACCGCCCGCCACGCCCTCCGGAGCCGTTCCCGCGCCGCCCCGCCGTTCACCGGCCGTGGTACTCCTGCAGGGACCGCACGGTGAACGGGTGGCGTGCCCAGTCGGCGATGCCCGCGGCCGCGGCCCGGGCCGCCGCCACGGTGGTCAGGCAGGGCACCTGGTGGGCGAGCGCCGCGGCCCGGATGTGCGCACCGTCCGCCCTCGGCCCCCGCCCCCGCGGGGTGTTGACCACCAGGTGCACCTTCCCCCCGGAGAGCATCTCGACGGCATCCACCTCGCCGGGCTCCCGGGTGCCCACCTTGGCGACGACCGTCGTGACCGGGATCCCCCGGGCCGTCAGCATGGCGGCGGTCCCCGAGGTCGCAGCCAGCTCGAACCCGAGGTCCGCGAACTGCCGGGCCACCCCCGCTCCGCTCTCCTTGTCCCGGTCCGCCAGCGAGAGGAACACCGTTCCCTCCGACGGGAGCCGGTTGCCCGCGGCGATCTGGCTCTTGGCGAACGCCAGTCCGAAGGTGCTCCCGATCCCCATCACCTCACCCGTCGACCGCATCTCCGGACCCAGCAGCGTGTCCACCTCCGGGAACCGGTTGAACGGCAGCACCGCCTCTTTCACCGAGACATGCCCGACGACCGGATCGCACAACAGCCCCTCCGCCCGGAGCTCGGCCAGGGTCGCTCCCACCATCACCCGGGCCGCCACCATCGCCACCGGTACGCCGGTCGCCTTCGCCACGAACGGCACGGTGCGGCTGGCCCGGGGGTTCGCCTCCAACACGTAGGCGACGTCGTCCTTCACCGCGAACTGGACGTTGCACAGGCCCCGGACGTCGAGTGCGCCCGCGATCTGGCGCACCCGGTCCTCCAGCTCGGCGATCAGCGGCTGCGACAGCGTCTGGGGCGGCAGGGCGCAGGCCGAATCACCCGAGTGCACCCCGGCCTCTTCGACGTGCTCCATCACCCCGCAGATCACCATCTCCCCGGTGGCGTCGCGCACCGCGTCCACGTCCACCTCGACGGCGTCCTCCAGGAAGCGGTCCACGAGCACCGGCCGATCGGCGGTCACCCCGCCCTCGCGTCCGAGCGACCCCCCTGCCCCGGTCATCCCCGCGACCGCCGCCGTCAGCTGCGCGTCGTCGTAGACGATCTCCATGGCCCGCCCGCCGAGCACGTAGGAAGGCCGGACGAGCACCGGGTACCCGACCCGCCCGGCCACCTCCACCGCCTCGGCCGCGGTCACCGCCGTGCCGCCCGGGGGCTGGAGGATGCCCAGCCGGTCGCAGAGCACGTTCCACCGCTCCCGGTCCTCGGCCAGGTCGATCGACGCCGGATCGGTCCCGAGGACGAGCTCCTCGGGGATCCCGGCGGCCAGCTTGAGGGGCGTCTGGCCTCCCAGGCTCACGATCACCCCCACCAGCCGGCCGCCGTCCACCGAGGCCGCCTGCTCCGCCTCGATCACGTTGGCCAGGTCCTCCGGGGTGAGCGGCTCGAAGTACAGGCGGTCGGAGGTGTCGTAGTCGGTCGAGACCGTCTCGGGGTTGCAGTTGACCATGATCGTCTCGTACCCCGCCGCCCGGAGCGCCATGGACGCGTGCACGCAGCAGTAGTCGAACTCGATCCCCTGGCCGATCCGGTTCGGTCCCGAGCCGAGGATGACCACCCGCGGCCGGCTCGACGGGCGCACCTCGTCCTCGTCCTCGGTCGTCGCGTAGTGGTACGGGGTGTGGGCCTCGAACTCCGCCGCGCACGTGTCCACCGTCTTGAAGGTCGTCCGGACCCCTGCCGCCAGACGGGCGGCCCGGACGTCCGCCACCCGCGTCTCCCCGCCGAACAGGTACGCGACCTGCGCATCCGAGAAACCGAGCTGTCGGAGCCGGCGCCACGCGCGGCGGTCGAGATCGCCGACGCCGACGCCGAGGGTGATCTGCAGGTCGAGTGCCATGCGGGCGTCCGTCACCGCCGCCATCTCCGACAGGAACCACGGATCGATGCCGGTGATGCGGGCGAGCCGCTCGACGGTCACCCCGCGACGGAGGAGGGACTCGATCTGGAACAGCCTCTCGGGGGTCGCCGTCGCCACCGCGTCCGCCAGCACCTCGAGCGGCACCTCGTCGACACGGGCCTCCAACGGATCCGCGTTGATCCCCGACCGGCCCTGTTCGAGCGAGCGGACCGCCTTCTGCAGCGACTCGGGGAAGGTCCGGCCGATCGCCATGACCTCGCCCACCGACTGCATGCGCGTACCGAGCTGGTCGGTGGCCCCGGGGAGCTTCTCGAACGCCCAGCGCGGGATCTTGGTCACCACGTAGTCGATGGTCGGCTCGAAGGAAGCAGGCGTGACGCCGGTGATGTCGTTGGTGACCTCGTCGAGGCGGTACCCGACGGCCAGGCGGGCGGCGATCTTGGCAATGGGGAAGCCGGTCGCCTTCGAGGCCAGCGCGGACGACCTCGACACCCGCGGGTTCATCTCGATGACCAGCTGGCGGCCGTCGGTCGGGTCCACCGCGAACTGGACGTTGGACCCGCCGGTCTCCACCCCGACCCGCCGGATGCAGGCGAACGCCGCGTCCCGCATGAGCTGGTACTCGACATCGGTCAAGGTTTGGGCCGGGGCAACCGTGATCGAATCGCCGGTGTGCACCCCCATCGGGTCGAAGTTCTCGATGGCGCAGATCACCACGCAGTTGTCCGCATGGTCCCGCATGACCTCGAGCTCGAACTCCTTCTGCCCCGCGATCGACCGCTCGACGAGCACCTCCCCGACCGGGGAGGCATCGAGGCCCTCGGCGGCCAGCCGGACCAGCCGGTCCCTCGAGACGGCGATCCCGGTGCCCGCCCCGCCCAGGATGAAGCTCGGGCGCACCATGATCGGGTACCCGATCGAGTCGCCGATGGCCAGCGCCTCGTCGAGGGAGTGGGCGAACCCGGACGCCGGCACCGCCAGCCCGATCTCCTCCATCGCCGCCTTGAACCGCTCGCGGTCCTCCGCGGTCATGATCGCCTCCGCGTTGGCTCCGATCACCTCGACCCCGTGGGCCTCGAGCACCCCCCGCCGCGAGAGCGTCATGGTGAGGTTCAGCGCGGTCTGGCCCCCGAGCGTCGCCAGCAGGGCATCGGGGCGCTCCCGCTCGATGATGGCGGCGAGCACGTCGGGGTCGAGCGGCTCGATGTAGGTCCGGTCCGCCATGGCGGGGTCGGTCATGATCGTGGCCGGGTTCGAGTTGGCCAGGATGACCCGGAACCCCTCCTCGGCGAGGACCCGGCAGGCCTGGGTCCCCGAGTAGTCGAACTCGCAGGCCTGGCCGATGACAATCGGCCCCGAGCCGATCACCAGGATCGACTCGATGTCGGTGCGGCGCGGCATCAGGCACCTCCCCGGGCGCGACCACCGGCTCCGGTTGCTTCCATCAGCATGCGGAACTCCTCGAACAGATAGCGGGCGTCGTGCGGACCGGGACCGGCCTCCGGGTGGTACTGGACGCCGAAGGCGGGCACCGCACGCGAACGGAGCCCTTCGATGACCCCGTCGTTCAGGTTCACGTGGGTGACGTCGGCGGTGGCCAGCGAACCCTCCGCCACTGCGTAGTTGTGGTTCTGGGAGGTGATCTCCACCGATCCCGTCTCCAGACGCCTCACCGGGTGGTTGCCGCCGTGGTGACCGAACGGCAGCTTGTAGGTCGTCCCGCCGAGCGCGGTGGCGAGCAGCTGATGGCCGAGGCAGATCCCGAAGATCGGCACGGTGCCGGCGGCCACCAGAGCGCCGATCTCCGCCACGATGCCGGGGAGCGCAGCCGGATCGCCAGGCCCGTTGGAGAGGAAGATCCCGTCGGGGGACCGGTCCAGCACCTCGGCGGCCGGGGTTGCAGCCGGGACCACCGTGATGGTGGCCAGCTCGCCCAGCTGCCGCAGCATCGCCTCCTTGACGCCGAAGTCGTAGGCGACGACCCGGTAGGGACCGTGCCCCCGTGTGTAGGGCTCGGTCGCCGAGACCTCGGACACCAGGTCCCGGCCGTCGGTCGGCAGGGCGCGCCGGGCGGCCGCCTCCAGCTCCTGGATGCTCGCGGTGCCGAAGGCGCACGGCATCGATCCGTGCCGGCGGAGATGGCGGGTGAGACGGCGGGTGTCCACCCCGCTGATCCCGGGGATCCCGTGCCGCACCAGGAAGGCCCCCAGCGACTCCTGCGACCGCCAGCTGCTGGGGTGGTCGGCCAGGTCGCGGACGATGATCCCGCGGCAGAAGGGTCGCGCCGACTCCTCGTCGGTGGCATTGGCGCCGTAGTTGCCGATGTGCGGATAGGTGAAGGCGATGACCTGCCCGGCATAGGACGGGTCGGTGATGACCTCCTGGTAGCCGGAGAGGACCGTGTTGAACACCGCCTCTCCCGTCGTCACCCCCCCGGTCCTCGACACCAGGCCGCCGTCCGCGTCCCCGCCGGACCCCCGGGGGTGGCCGTCCGCGGAGTCCGCCGACGCACCACCCGATCCGCCGCGGAGGTCGACCAGGGCCCCGACCGCCTCGCCCTCGAACACCTCGCCGTCGGCCAGGACCAGATGGGCCGGCGGCCGCGGCGGGGTGCCGTCCCGACCGCTCATCGCTGCGCCCGCCCGTCGACGACCACCGGCTCGCCCCGGAACAGCGTGTGACGCACCCGACCGGTCAGGGTCCGACCTCCGTAGGGCGTGTTGCGGCTCCGGCTGGCGAGCGCCGCCGGGTCGACCGTCCAGCGGGCGGCGGGATCGAGCACGCACAGGTTGGCCGGGCAGCCCGCCGCGATCGGGCCTCCTTGTTCCCCGCCGGCGCCGGCGTCGAGGCCGGCGATGGACGCGGGCCGCCAGCTGAGGAGTCCCACCACCTGTCGGATCGGGAGGCCCAGTCCGGTGATCGCCAGCGCCAGGGCCGTTTCGAGGCCGAGCATGCCCGGGGGCGCCAGGTCGAACGGGAGATCCTTCGACTCCGGCGGGTGGGGGGCGTGGTCGGTGGCGATGGCGTCGATGGTGCCGTCCGCCAGGCCGGCGACCACCGCGTCCACGTCGGCCTGCGGGCGGAGCGGCGGGTTCACCTTGAACAGCGGGTCGTAGGTGGCGGCGCTGGCGTCGGTCAGGGTGAAGTGATGAGGCGCCGCCTCCGCGGTCACCGGCACCCCCTGGACCTTCGCCACCCGCACCAGGTCGACCGAACGGGCCGTCGAGAGGTGGAGCAGGTGGACACGAGCCGCCGTCTCCCGGGCCAACGCGAGATCCCTGGCCACCATCACCTCCTCCGCCAGACCGGGGATCCCGGGCACCCCGAGCCGGCTCGACCACGCACCCTCGTGCATCGCACCTCCGTCGGCGAGCGAGGCATCTTCGCAGTGCTGGGCCAGCGTTACCCCGAGCGCGGCGGCGTACTCGAGCGCACACCGCATCATCCCGGCCGACTGCACCCCGGCGCCGTCGTCGGTGAAGATCCGGACCCCCAGCGCGGCCAACTCCGCCATCGGGGCCAGGCGCTCCCCGGCGCGCGCCACCGTGATCGCCCCGGCCACGGCGACCTCCACGGTGGCCGACCGACCCAGGTCGAGAACCGAACGCACCGCGTCGGCCGAATCGAGCGGGGGGTTGGTGTTCGGCATGGCCACGACGGCGGTGAACCCGCCGAGGGAGGCCGCCCGGGACCCGGTCTCGACCGTCTCGCTCTCCTCGCTGCCGGGCTGGCGCAGGTGGGTGTGGAGGTCCACCAACCCGGGGGCGACGACGCAGCCACCGGCGTCGAGCACGGTCGCTCCCGGTCCCGCCGTGAGACCCTCGCCCACCGCCACCACGCGGCCGTCGGCGACCACCACGTCGGCCCTCCGCTCACCGGTGGCGTCCACCACCGTGCCCCCCCGGATGAGCAGCGTCCCGGTCGGTGCCGTCCGGTCACCCATCCTGGTCTCCTTCCCGCTCGCCCTGCCCCAAGAGCTCCCGCTCGCCCTGCCCCTGGAGCGCCCGCTCGTCCCGCTCGCCCTGCCCCACCATCTCCCGCTCGCCCTGCCCCTGGAGCGCCCGCTCGTCCCGCTCGCCCTGCCCCACCATCTCCCGCTCGCCCTGCCCCAGGAGCAGGAAGAGGACGGCCATGCGCACCGCCACTCCGTTGGCGACCTGCTCGGTGACCCGGGCGGCCGGGAGCTCGGCGACGTCCGAGGCGATCTCCACCCCCCGCACCATGGGACCCGGATGGAGGATGACCGCCCCGGGCGGGAGCGTGGCCGCCCGCCGCCCGGTGAGCCCGAAGCCCGCCGTGTACTCCCGCAGGCTGGGCAGGCGGGTGCCGCTTCCCCGCTCGGCCTGCACCCGCAGCACCGACACGACGTCGGCGGTGGGCAGGGCGGCGTCGAGGTCGTAGTGCACGCCGACGACCGGCCAGTCCTCCAGCACCGGGGGGAGGAGCGTGGGCGGGGCCACCAGGGTCACCAGGGCGCCCAGCGCGGCGTACGCGGCGACCTGGGAGCGGGCCACCCGGCTGTGGCGGATATCCCCGACGATGACCACGCGGAGGCCTTCGATCCGGCGCAGCCCGGCGTCGCCCCCCCCGAGGGCGTGGCGGACCGTGTACAGGTCGAGAAGAGCCTGGGTCGGGTGCTCGTGCCATCCGTCCCCGGCGTTGACCACCGCACAGCCGCGTACCCACCGGGCCACCTGTGCCGGTGCCCCCGAGGACGGATGACGCACCACGATGGCATCGATCCCCATGGCCTCGATCGTCTCCACCGTGTCGCGCAACGACTCGCCCTTGTTCATGGAGGACGAGCCCGCCGCGAACGACAGGACGTCCGCCGACAGCCGCTTGGCCGCCGTCTCGAAGGAGACCCGGGTCCGGGTCGAGTCCTCGAAGAACAGGGTCGCCACCGAACGGCCGCGCAGGGCCGGCACCTTCGGATTGCTCCGGTGGCCGACCTCGACGAACGAGTCGGTGACGCGCAGCACGTCGGTCAGTCCGTCCCGGCCGAGATCGGCCACTTCGAGCAGGTGCCGGGGGAAGCGGCTCACCGCGGCACCAGGTCCCCGAGCGCCACGCCCTCGTCCGACACGTCGACCATCTCGTCCCTGCGGGTGGGGAGGTTCTTGCCGACGTAGTCCGGTCGGACCGGAAGCTCCCGGTGCCCGCGGTCCACCATCACCGCCAGCTGCACGGCCTGTGCCCTGCCGTACTCGTTGAGCGCGTTCAGCGCGGCACGGATCGTCCGCCCGGTGAAGAGGACGTCGTCCACCAGGACGACGGTCGTCCCCGTCAGGTCGAAGCCGATGTCGGTGACCGCCTCGGGCAGGACCGGGCGCAACCCGATGTCGTCCCGGTAGAACGCCACGTCGAGCGTGCCCACCGGGACCGTGGTCCCCTCCACCTGCTGGAGCACCTCGGCCAGCTGCCGGGCGATCGGCACGCCCCCGGTCTGGAGGCCGACCAGCACGAGGTGGTCGAGGCCGCGGTTCCGCTCGGCGATCTCGTGCGCCATCCGGGTGATGGCCCGGTGGACGTCCGAGGCGGACATGACCTGGGCACGGGGAACGAACACCGAACCCCGAGCACGGGTGTGGCTGCGCTCTCGTTCGGCCATCGTCATCCTCCGGTCCGTGCGGGCCTCACGGGACCCGCTTCACGGTCGGGAACGGACTTTAGCGCGTGCGCCGGTGCGGCCGCGCCGCTCAGTCGTCCCCGCCCGGGCGGAGGCGAGCCGCCAGCGTGGCGAGCACCCCGTTCACGAACCTCCCCGACTCGTCCGTCGAGTAGCCGGCAGCGAGGTCCACCGCCTCGTTGAGGATCACCGCGGTCGGCACCCCGTCGGACACCAGGAGCTCGGCGACCGCCATCCTCAGGACGTTCCGGTCGACGACCGCCATCCGGTCGATGTCCCAACCGATCGCCGCCCCGTCGACCAGACGGTCGATCTCCCCCGAGCGGGCCTCGACCGCGGCGAGCACCTCGAGCGCGTACGGATCGGGAGGGACGGCCAAGGATGCAACGACCTCGGACGGCGCCACCGCTTTCAGCTCCGCCTCGTAGAGGAGGGCCAGGACGCGCTCCCGGGCCAGGCGTCGGGAGGAGGACTCCACCGGGACGCCTCAGGCCCGGGTCAGGTACTCCCCGGTCCGAGTGTCCACCTTGATCCTCTCGCCGGGGTTCACGAACAGCGGCACCTGGAGGATGTGCCCGGTCTCCACCGTCGCCGGCTTGCGGGCACCGGACACCCGGTCACCCTGGACGCCGGGCTCCGTCTCGGTCACGGTCAGCTCCACCGCCGCCGGGAGGTCCACCCCTACGATCTCGCTCCCGAAGAACTGGAGGACCGCGTCGTCGCCCTCCTTCAGGAAGCGGGACGCATCGCTGAGAGAGCTCTCCGGCACCGGAAGCTGCTCGTACGACTCGGTGTCCATGAACACGTAGTCCGAGCCGTCGCGGTAGAGGAACTGCATGCCCCGCTTGTCGATGATGGCCTGATCGAGCTTCTCGTCCGCCCGGTAGGTCCGCTCGATGACTGCGCCGGTGCGCACGTTCTTCAACTTCGTCCGCACGAACGCCCCTCCCTTCCCCGGCTTGACGTGCTGGAATTCGACCACGGAGCAGAGACCCTCGGGGAGATCGAGGGTCATGCCGTTCCGCAGGTCGTTCGTCGAGACTGCCATCAGCGGTTGCTTCTCATCGGAGTGCGACTTCCTTCGGGAACTGGGTGAGCGGTCGGCTGCCGTGGTCGGTGACCACCAAGGTGTCCTCGATCCGGACCCCACCGGTACCGGGGAGGTACACCCCCGGTTCGACGGTGAGCACGGCGCCGACATGGAGGATAGCAGTGGAACCCGGTCCGACCGAGGGCGCTTCGTGGATGTCGAGGCCGACCCCGTGCCCCGTCCCGTGCTCGAACCGTTCCGCCCACCCGGCCTCCTCGACGACCTTCCGGCAGATCCCGTCGACGGAGCCCGCCTCCACGCCCGGTCGGACCCCGGCCACCCCGGCCCGCTGGGCTTCGGCGACCACTGCGAACACACGGGCGAGCTCGCCGGTGGGTTCACCGCCGACCACGAACGTGCGCGTCATGTCCGACCGGTAGCCGTCGAAGGTGGCGCCGAAGTCGACGACCACCGGATCACCGGGCCGGATGAGCCGCCTCCCGGGACGGGCGTGCGGCTTGGCCGAGTTCTCCCCCGACGCCACGATGGTCTCGAAGGCGCTCTCCTCCGCCCCGCCCTGGCGCATCGCGTGGTCGAGCGCCGCGGCGAACCCGGCCTCGGTGGTCCCACCCGGCGCGGTCAGCAGGGGGAGGACCGCGGCCAGCGCCTCGTCGGCGATCGCCGCCGCCCGCTCCATCCGCAGGATCTCCGCGTCGTCCTTCACGACCCGCAGATCCTCGACCAGTCCCCGGGTCGGCACCACTTCCGACGCGGCCAACAGCTCGTCCCACGACCGCTGGGCGGCCCAGGTCACGGAGTCCGCCTCGAGGCCCACCACCGGCTCGGACCCGACCAGCTCGGCGAGGGCGGCACGCTGGTCCGCCACGCCGCCGACGGTGACCGCGACCTGATCCGCGGCTCCGGAGGCGGCCACCTGCTCCGTCGACTGGGTCCGGTACCGACCATCGGTGGTGAGGAGCGCCCGTTCCCCGGTGATGCCCAGGACGCCGGCGGAGCCGGTGAATCCGGTGAGCCAGCGGATGTTGGCCGGGCAGGTCACTACGAGCGCACCCATCGGGCCCGTCTGGCCGCTCACCTCGCCGAACCGCCGACGGAGGCGGTCGAGGCGACCGGCGACCGGCACCGGGGCAAGCGCGTCGGGCGGCGGCACTGCGCTCACCCGCCGTTCCTGGAGGCCAGCAGGTGGTGGACCGCTTCGACGGCCAGCCGGTACCCGAGGCCGCCGAAGCCGGCGATGGACCCGTCGGCCACCGGCGCGACCACGGACCGGTGGCGGAAGGGCTCCCGGGAGGCCGGATTGGTCAGATGGAGCTCGACCACGATGCCGTCGAACGCCGCCAGCGCGTCGTGGAGGGACCACGACGTATGGGTGAGCGCGCCGGCGTTGACGATGATGGCGGCCGCCCGGCCGCGGGCGGCGTGCACCGCGTCGATCAGGTCGCCTTCGTGGTTCGACTGGCGGTGTTCGAGGGTGAGTCCGGCCTCGGCGGCCGCCCGGGCGGCGGTGGCCACGTGGTCGGCCAGGGTGGCGGGTCCGTACAGCTCCGGCTGGCGTTCGCCCAGAAGGTTCAGGTTCGGGCCCGACAACAGCACGACCAGCTCCGGGCCGCTCACGGCTTCGCTCCCATCTCCGCGAGGGTAGCCATCACATCGGAGACGCCGACGCCGCGCACCGTCTCGGGACCGTCCGGCCCGTCCAGGACGAAGGTCAGGTTGTGGTGGGCCTTCTTGTCGCGCGCCATGAACTCCACCAGCCGGCCGGCGGAGCTTCCCGAGGGCAGCTCCGCCGAGAGGCCGAACCCGTCGACCACCCGGCGGTGCAGGGAAACCCGATCGTCTCCGATCCGGCCCAGACGCCTCGCCAGCAGGGCGGCGAAGACCAGTCCGACCGCCACCGCCTCACCGTGCCGGAGGCCACCGCCGTCGGGCCCGTCGAACGCCGAGGCCTCCAGCGCGTGGGCCAGGGTGTGCCCGTAGTTGAGCACCATGCGCCGGTCGCCCTCCCGTTCGTCGGCCGCCACCACCCGGGCCTTGATCGCCGCGCACCTCGCCACCTGCTCGGGAAGGTCGAGATCGAGCAGCGTCGCGTCGGGCGTGCCGCCTCCCAAGAAGGCGTACTTGGCCATCTCCCCCCGGCCGGATGCCCACTCGCGGGGCGGGAGGCTGGCCAGGACGTCGGTGTCGCACACCACCGCCCGGGGCTGCCAGAACGCGCCGACCAGGTTCTTCCCCTCCGGAAGGTTCACCCCGGTCTTCCCGCCGATCGCCGCGTCGACCTGCGCCAACAGGGTGGTCGCCACGTTCACGTACGCCGTGCCGCGGTGGAACGACGCGGCGGCGAACCCGGCCAGGTCGGTGACGACGCCACCGCCCACCGCCACCACCACGTCGGCCCGGCTGAGGCCGGCACGGGCGAACCCCCGGCACAGCAGCTCGACCGTGGCCAGGGACTTGGCCCCCTCCCCGGGAGGCACGGTGTGCACCTCGAACGGCACCCCGGGGTCCACCTCGACCGGGACCGCCTCCTGGGTCACGATCGCGGCTCTCCCCGCGCCGGGCAGCAGCTCACCGATGAGCGCAGCCAGCCCGTGCCGGGCCCCGGGTCCCACCGTCACCCCGTACCCCCTGGCACCGAGCTCCACCGGGACGGTGATCATGCCCGGTGCCCCGGACGGCTCACGGTGCCAGGGGACGGCCGCTCCCCGCAGCTGAGGGAGGGCCGGTCGCCGGCGTGGGTGGGGAGCCGGTCTCCCGGGCCGGCAGAAGGCCGGTCGCCGGCGTGGGTGGGGAGCCGGTCTCCCGGGCCGGCAGAGGGCCGGTCGCCCAGCGCCGCCAGCACACGCTCGGCCACCTCTTCCGGAGCCCGTCCGTCGACATCGACCGCCATGGTGCACACGGCCTCGTAGAGCGGCCGCCGCCGCCGGTCGAGCGCGGCGAGGGTCCCTGCCGGCCCGGACGCGAGCAGCGGGCGATCCGCCCCGTCCCCGACGCGTTCCGTCAACGTCGCCGCCGAGGCCCGGAGCCACACGACCGTGCCCGACCGCTGCAGGAGGTCCCGGTTACCGACATCCTCGACCGCGCCGCCGGCCACCGAGATCACCGTCGGCCGCGTGCCCGCGACCAGCTCGTGCAGCACCCGGGTCTCGGCGGTCCGGAACGCCGCCTCGCCTTCACCGGCGAAGATCTCCGGCACGGACTTCCCGGTGCGTTCGACCACCGAGGCGTCCGTGTCGCTGAACAGCCAGCCCAAGCGGTCGGCGACGAGCCGGCCGACGGTGGTCTTCCCCGCACCGGGCATCCCCACCAGGAGGACCCGCTCAACCATCGCCCGGCAGTACCGCCGCAGCGGACGGGGTCTGGCCCAGCGAATCGAGGTAGCCGCGCCGGTTCCGGCGGAACTCCTCGACCGAGTCGCCCCCGAACTTCCGCAACGCCTCCGCCACCAGGACCAGCGCCACCATCGTCTCCGCCACGACGCCCATCGCCGGCACCGCGGTGACGTCGGTGCGTTCCTTGAACGAGACGGTCGACTCCTTGGTGACCACGTCCACCGTCTCGAGTGTGGGCCGGTTCAGTGTGGCCAGGGGCTTCATCGATGCCCGCGCCACGATGGTCGACCCCGTGGAGATGCCGCCTTCGATCCCACCGGCCCGGTGGGTCTCGCGGACGTACCCGCCGCCGAGGCGACCGGCGTCCGTGGCGCCGGGCCCCGCCGGATCCGGCACCGCGATCCGGATGGCGTCGTGCGCCTCCGACCCGCGGAGCGAAGGCAGCTCCAGGCCGTCCCCGATCTCCACCGCCTTGACGGCCTGGATGCTCATGAGTGCCTGTGCCAGCAGGGCGTCCAGCTTCCGGTCCCAGTGCACATGGCTGCCCAGTCCGACCGGCACCCCGTAGGCGACGACCTCCGCGACCCCGCCGAGCGAGTCCCCGTCCTTGGCGGCCGCCTTGACCGCCGCCACCATGCGGGCCTCCGCCTCCGGATCGGCGCAGCGGACCGGCGACCGGTCGATCCGCTCCAGGTCACCCATCGTGGGGAGCTCCCCACCCGTGACGCGCTCGGGACCCAGCTGGACCACATGGCTCAGGACGTCCACCCCGATCTGCCAGAGGAGCAGTTTGGCCAGGGTGCCGGCGGCGACCCGAGCCGCGGTCTCCCGCGCCGAGGCCCGTTCGAGGACGTCCCGGGCATCGGCCAGGCCGTACTTCAGCATGCCGGACAGGTCGGCATGCCCCGGCCGGGGCTGGGTGAGGACCTTGGACGGGAGCCCGGGCGCCGGGGACATCTCCTGCTCCCACTTCGGCCACTCGGTGTTGGCGATCTCGATGGCGACGGGTGACCCGAGCGTCCGTCCGTGGCGGACGCCGCCGAGCAGGGTCACCTCGTCCAGCTCGAACCGCATGCGCGGCCCCCGGCCGTAACCGAGCCGCCGGCGGGCCAGGCCCCGCTGGATGTCCTCGGCGGTCACCAGGAGACCCGCGGGCATCCCCTCGACCACCACCACCAGGGCGCGCCCGTGGGACTCTCCGGCGGTCAGGTAACGAAGCATCCGGCAAATCTAGTGCTGTCTCGTGCTGCCACCGGCGACGTCCGCCCGCCCGAGATCACCTCGGCACCTGCCCACGAGCGGCGACGCGATGACCGACGTCGGCCGGACCCCACACGCGCAGCGGAAGCTGCCGCCGGTCATCCGGTCATCGGGTCAGCCCCCCGCTCCGAACAGGCTGTGCGCCAGGTGCCCCCCGAAGAAGATCGCCAGCACGGCCCCGGCGGCCAGTGCCGGAGCGAACGGGATCCGGGTCTTGCGGCCGGTGGACGCAGCCGCCATCAACACCACTCCGAAGACCAGACCGATCACGAAGCCGGCCAGAAATGCCAGGTAAGCGTGGAACAGGCTCAGGTAGCCGGTGCAGAGGCCGATCAACCCGGCGAGCCGGACGTCCCCGTACCCCATCCCCTGGGGGACGAACCACCAGATCGCGAAGAACACCGCGAAGGCGGCGGCACCGGCCACGCCCGCACCGGTCAACGATCGCCACCGGGCGTCCGCCGCCGCGGACGCCACGAGCAGGGGCACGACCGCCCCTGTCGCCCCGTAGATGAGCCACCGGGGCACCAGGCGGTGTGACAGATCGGTGACGGACACGATGACCAGGGTGGCGACGAAGACGCAGAACGGCGCCAGTTCCACGTCCGGTCCGAAGTGGACGGCCAGGGCGGCGAACAGCGCCCCGGTCACCACCGCAGCGGCCGCCGTGCGCGACCGAGAGCGTCCCCGGCGGACCAACGAGCCAGCATGCGGGCCACCGACCTGGTCCGATCTTCCCGTGTCCGCGCCCCCGGCTGGTTCCGCGGCGGCCACTTCGCTCCCCCCGGCGCGCCGCTCCGCCTGGCGGCGCAGTTCGATGGCGCGGCTCCGATCGGCGAGGCGCTGGCCCACCGGGTCGAGCACGCCCCCCACCGCCAGCCCGGCGACTCCCGTTCCGACCACGAGCGCGACGTCCACCGGAGCAACGTACTGGACGCGGCAGCCCGGGACGGGCATCGTGTCACCCATGGAGACACGAACCACCGACCTCACCACCCCCGATGGCCCGATGCCGTGTTACGAGGCACTCCCCGACGGGGGTGACGGCGCGGCGGTGGGGGCCGTCGTCGTCATCCAAGAGGCCTTCGGGGTGAACCCACACATCGAGGACGTGACCCGCCGGTTCGCAGACGCCGGCTACCACGCCGCGGCTCCGCACCTGTTCCACCGGACCGGTTCGCCATCCTTCGGGTACGAGGACTTCTCGCTGGTGATGGAGCACATGGGGGCGTTGACCGACGACGGCATGCTCTCCGACGTGCGGACCGCTCTGGACCACCTGGCCGGTGCCGGTTGGCCGGCTGCGAAGACCGGCGTGGTGGGGTTCTGCATGGGCGGCCGCGCGAGCTTCCTGGTCGCAGGGAACGTCTCCATCGGGGCCGGCGTCGGCTTTTACGGGGGTGGCATCGTGACCGGTCGCAACGAACGGATGGGCTCACTCCTCGACCTCGTCCCCACCCTCAAGGCCCCGTGGCTCGGGCTCTTCGGGGACGAGGACCAGTCGATCCCGGTGGAGGACGTCGAGCGCCTGAGAAAGGAGCTGGCCGAGCATGCACCGGTCGACACCGAGGTGGTCCGTTACCCCGGAGCAGAGCACGGGTTCCACTGCGACGCCCGGCCCTCCTACTCTCCCGCCGCCGCTGCCGACGCCTGGCGGAGGACGCTCGACTGGCTGCACCGCCATCTGGCGGTCGACGGTGGCCCCACCGGCGGCCGTCGCGAGTGACCTGCGGGCATCAAGGGTGAGAACGTCGCTCGGATGAACGCTCCAAGTATGTTCATCGCCACTCCAAGTGGTCATCCGAGTGGGTCTCCATGCTTTCTGGCACGGGAGCCGTGACCGTTTTGACTGGGTGGATCGCCGTCACGGAGAATCGCCCCGTCATGGCGGCCCCCGATCAACAACCACCGTCGGAGAGGGGTGCGCTCGACGAGCTGGACGACGTCGGGACACCCAGGATGGTTCCCTCCGGGCGGTGGATGGTGGATCCGACCCGCTCTTCGGTCACGTTCGTAGCCCGCCACCTGCTCGTCTCCCGGGTGACCGGCCGCTTCACACGCATCACCGGCCTGGTGGATGTCGGCGCCGATCCGCTCGACTCAACGGTCCACGCCATGGCGGACGCCGCTTCCCTGACCACGGGAGACGCCGCCCGGGATGAGCATCTGCGCTCCCCGGCGTTCTTCGATGTCGGACGCTGGCCGACCCTCGAGCTCACCGGACGCGCCCTGCGCGCCCCGGCCCGGCCGAACGGGCCGTACGCCCTCGACGTCGACCTCACCATCCGCGACGTCACCCGGTTGGTGACCCTTGACGTCACCGCCACCTTGCTGGATACGGACGACAACACCAACGGATCCGCTCCGACCCCGGGGCGCCGAGCTGTCCGGTTCACCGTTGACGGAACCCTCAATCGCAAGGATTTCGGCCTCCAGTGGAACGCTGCCATCGAAGCTGGCGGCGTGGTCGTCGGGGACATCGTCACGGTGGCCATCTCCGCCGTCGCCGAGCTCGATCGCTGAGCTGCCCGATCGCTGAGCTGCCCGATCGCTGAGCTGCCCGATCGCTGACCAGGTCGAAGGCCGACCCGGCAGACCCGGGCCCGGTGTCGGCGTCGCTTCCTTCTTCGCCACCGCACCCTCCGGCGCCTGCCATCATGGGTCGGTGCCACCTCCTCCCCGAGCGGTCCAGGTCGACGACGGCGGCGTCGACGCCCGTGAATGGGTCAGCTTCCCCGATCCCGCCGAGGAGCGGACCTGGCAGTTCGACGTCACCTTCTTGACCAGCCCTTGGACGTGCATCTTCGGTCGGGGCTGCCAGGGGGTGCTCACCGGGCCCGCATCCGAGCTCGTGCAGGGATGCTGCTCCTACGGTGCCCACTTCACCGGGGTCGCCGACGCCCGGGCGGTCGAGGAAGCAGCGGCCACCCTCGGGGCCGAGCACTGGCAGTTCCGGAAGCGGGGCCGCAAAAAGGGCGTCGTCCGTCGACTGGCCGACGGCGACCTGGGGACCCGCATGGCGGACGGGGCCTGCATCTTCCTGAACCGACCCGGCTTCGCCGCGGGAGCCGGCTGTGCGCTGCACCTCGCCGCCATCCAGCGAGGTGTGAGCCACGTCACGCTCAAGCCCGAAGTCTGTTGGCAGCTGCCCTTGCGCCGCGAGGACGAGACCGCGGACGACGGGCACGTCACCTCCGTGATCCGTCAGTGGGACCGCCGCCACTGGGGCGAGGGGGGTGCCGAATTCCACTGGTGGTGCACCGAGGACCCCGCCGCCTTCGTCGGGGACCGACCCGTCTACCTCGCCATGCGGGAGGAGCTCGAAGCGATGGTCGGGCACGAGGTCTACCGGTTGCTCGCCGCGTACCTCGACAGCCGAACGGGAACGGTGCCGGTGCCCCTGCTCCCCCATCCTTCCCTGCGGAACGCCCCGGATCCCGCCCGCTGACCACGGGCAAGAGGCGACCGGCCTCTCGACGCCGACCTCTCGACGAACTCGCAACCCCGCCCGCCCCGGCCTGTCCTGCGGTCAAGCGCCTTCAAGCCGCCGCCGTCCCTCGGAAGAAGCCGACCGAGCTACTCCCTCAGCGGGTCGTCCTCGGGTGGGACCACCGCCTTCGGCGCGGTGCCGAGGATCTCGTCGTACTCGTCTTCGGTGGCCAGGCACCAGGCGGCATGGGAGTCCTCCGGTTCCGCACCACACTCCGGGCACGCCCTGTTCGCGGTCGC
>JAJYYG010000176.1 GCA_021801235.1 Actinomycetes bacterium | reverse complement strand
CGCCCCCGTGGTCACGACCCCCGCGCCGAGGAGCGCCAGCAGACGGTCGTGATGGCGGGCACGCCCCTCGAGGTGGCGCACCATCCGAGGGAGCTCGCCGACCGGCGTACCCGACGACTCGGCGACACCGACCGCAGTCCTGGCCGCGTCGAGATGCGTCCACAGGTCGCGCCGCTGGAGCAGGGCCTGGCGACGGACCCCGGTCCCGGCCATCGCCCGCAGCGTCAGGGATGCCCGGTGGGCACGTCCCCATCCGGCTGCCACCGACTCCGGGGCGAGCGCCGACCGGACGTGGGGCACGAGGTGCTCGACCCGGTCCCGCCAGCGGCGCAGCCGACGGAGGGCGCGCCAGGCGACGAACGTGATGGCGGCGCCCGCCGAGACGGCGCCCCCCACCATCACCAACAGCACGATCTCCGTTGCTCGATTCATGGCACCTCGCCTCTCCCCGGCCGTCCCGGATCCGTCACGGGCGTCGGCGGCGCACGACCTCCTCCGACCGCCCCCAATCATCGCCCAGAACCGCGGCCGACGGGGTGCCGGGACGCTCCGATGGGGCACACGTAGCATGGCGGCATCGGCGCGTGGCACCGGGGCACCCACCCCGGTCAGCCACGGGCCCAACGGGCGGCACATCCCTCCTGGCCGACGGCCGACGGAACGGCGCGTGCCGGGCGTGAGGACGCCTCGCGGGGACACGAGAGAAAGAGGCACGGATGAGCACCACCGAGAGCCCGCCGGGGCCGCCGCCTGGAGGGCACGCCGGGATCGCCCAGGTGCGATCGCTGGTCACGACCGTCCCCGGCCCCCGATCCCGCGAGCTGGAGCACCGTCGTAGCGCCGCGGTGGCCGCCGGGGTCAGCTCCACGCTCCCGGTGTTCATCGAGGAGGCCTTCGGCGCCATCCTGGTCGATGTCGACGGCAACTCCCTGATCGACCTCGGATCTGGCATCGCGGTGGTCGGCGTCGGGCACGCCGCCCCCGCCGTGGTCGAGGCAGTCAGGGGACAGGCGGCGCGCTTCGCCCATACCTGTTTCATGGTCACTCCGTACGAGTCGTACGTGGCCGTCTGCGAGGAGCTGAACAACCTCACCCCGGGGGCGGGCGAGAAGCGCACCATGCTCTGCAACTCGGGTGCGGAGGCGGTGGAGAACGTGGTGAAGGTCGCCCGCCACGCCACCGGGCGACAAGCGGTCGTCGCACTCGACCACGCCTACCACGGCCGCACCAATCTCACCATGGCGCTGACCGCCCGCAACATGCCCTACCGGGACGGCTTCGGCCCGTTCGCGCCGGAGATCTACCGGGTGCCCCCCTCCTACCCGTTCCGGGACCCGGACGGAATGACCGGCGAGGAGGCCGCAGACCGGGCCGTCGAGCTCATCGAACGGCAGGTGGGCGCGGACAACGTGGCGTGCCTCCTCGTCGAGCCGATCCAGGGGGAGGGAGGGTTTGTCGTTCCGGCACCCGGGTTCCTTCCGGCCCTGGCCCGCTGGTGCGCGCAGCGGGGGGTCCTCTTCGCCGCCGACGAGGTCCAGACCGGGTTCTGCCGGACCGGAACCTGGTTCGCCTGCGAGGACGAGGGGATCGTCCCCGACCTCGTCGCCACCGCCAAGGCGCTGGGGGGCGGGATGCCCCTGGCCGCGGTGACGGGTCGGGCGGACCTGATGGACGGCGTCCACCCGGGTGGCCTCGGCGGGACCTACGGCGGCAACCCGGTCGCGTGCGCGGCGGCCCTCGGGGCCATCGAGACCATGCGCACGCTCGACCTGGCCCGGCGCGCGCTCATCCTCGGCGAGGCGATGACCGGGCGGCTGCGCGCCCTGCAGGACGTCCACGCGGGGATCGGGGACGTCAGGGGGCGGGGGGCGATGGTGGCGATGGAGCTCGTCCAGCCGGGGACGGCCGTACCCGATCCGGATGCGGCCAAGCGGATCGCCGGACGTTGCCACCGCGACGGCGTGGTGGTGCTGACGTGTGGCACCTTCGGGAACGTGATCCGCCTCCTCCCGCCGCTGACCATCGAAGAGACCTTGCTGGCCGACGGCCTCGACGTCCTCGGGCAGGCGGTGGACGCCGAGCTCGCCTGACGACCGCCGCGCCGCACGCGCGCATATCCTCGGGTTGCCCCCGCCCCGCCCGGCTGCTTGGATGGGGAGAGGAGTTCCGACCAGCACAGTCACCTCGGAGGTACGCATGCCCACTCGTCCGGGCGGAACCACCGCTCGTTCGGCCCGACGCCGCTGGGCGAGCCTGGCTACGGTCGTCTCGGCGGTAGGGCTCGCCCTCGGATCGCTCGCGGTCGGACCGGTTGCCGCCTCCGGCGCAGCCGTCGCGAAGACCGTGGGCGCATCCCGTCCGCCTACCGCCATCAGCAGCCTGGTCGACCGGACCGTCGCCTCGACCGTCGCCCCCAACGGGGACACCAACCCCTACGACCTGGCCGTGGTGCCGACTACTGCCGGCCTGCTGGTCGCCGGCGACGTCCTGGTCGCCGACTTCAACAACGCGGCCGGCACGTCCGGGCTCGGCACCTCGGTGGTCGAGATCGACCCGGCCACCGGCAAGTCGAGCCTGTTCGTCCAGGCCCCCGCCATCGCTGGCCCGGTGGGCATCGCCATCAACCCGACCAACGACTTCGTGTGGCTCGGGACCTACGGACCGGCCACGGTCGGCGGGGTCATCGACGGCTCCACCTCCACCGTCGCCGTCTACAAGCCCACCGGCGCCCCTGTCGCCTCGTTCTCCGCCGCCAATTCGCCGACGTTCAGCGGTGTGTGGGGCCAGGCGGTCAGCGACGTCGGAGGCCACGTGGTCTTCTACTGGCCCAACGCGGGGAACGGCACCACCGGCACCGGGGGTGGCAGTGTCTACCGACTGAGCCCGGACCCAACCGGGCCTTCGACCGGCCAGCCGCTCAATTCGACCTACACCGAGCTGACCTCGGGGCTGGCCGCCACCCCGGCCGGCAGCACCGCCGCCACCCCGGTCGGGCCACGCGGAATGGTGTTCGACGCCGCCGACGACACGCTGTACGTCACGAACGACGCCGATAACCAGATCGTCGCCATCCCGCACCCCGACACCGCCACCGGCCCGGTGACCGCCACCGTGGTCCTCTCGGGCGGGGTGCTCGACACACCCCAGCAGATCACGGTCGACCCGGCCAACGGCAACCTGCTGGTGGTGAACGGTGCCGGCAACAACGACCTCATCGAGCTGACCACCTCGGGGCAGGTCGTCGCCACCCGGGACCTCGCCCCCTCCCAGCCTCCTGGCGGGCTGTTCGGGCTCACCGCCACCACGGACGCCAACGGCAATCCGGTCATCTACTACGACAACGCGAACACCAACACGCTCCACGAGCTCACCGTCCCCGGTGCGGGCAAGGGGTACTGGCTGGTCGCCGCCGACGGCGGCATCTTCTCCTACGGCCACGCCGCCTTCTACGGCTCCACCGGGGGCATGCACCTGAACCAGCCGATCGTGGGGATGGCGGCCACGCCCGACGGCGGGGGGTACTGGCTGGTCGCCGCCGACGGCGGCATCTTCTCCTACGGCGACGCCGCCTTCTACGGATCGAGGGAGGGCG
>JAJYYG010000091.1 GCA_021801235.1 Actinomycetes bacterium | reverse complement strand
GCTTGGCGATGTTGTAGATCCACACCATCACCAGCACCCAGATCGCCAGGTAGACGAGTGAGCCGACGGTGTAGGTCACGGTGGCGGCAAGCAGTGGGGGCACGGGGATCTCCTTGTCGGGCCTTCCCTCGATCGCACCGAGGAACGTCCCTGCGCGACCCTAGCGACCGGGGCGGCCCACCGCTACCGGCTCAGGGCGGCGATACCGAAGCGCACTCGCACCACGACGGCGATCAGCGTGACCCAGAGGATGACGACCAGCGCGATCAGCACGCCGGCGACTGCCTGGCCGATCGTCCCGTCCGGCCGGGCCGCCTCGATGGTGCCGACGAACGGACGGTCGGCACTGTCGGCGGTGAAGTTGGTCACGGCCGATCCGAGGGTGTTGCCGGATGCATCGGTGACCGTGGCGGTCAGGGCCTGGCGACCGGTCCACGTCGGGCGGTAGGTCATGGTGGCCGTGCCCGTGGCATCCGTCGTCGCGGAGCCGAGCGCGAGCAACGGCGCCCCGGCGAACTCGTCGAGGTGTACGGAGAAGTTCACCGAGTCCCCGGCGAGCGAGCCGGGTTGCACGCTGGAGCCGGGTGTCTGCACGAGGGAGGCGGTGAGCTCGACAGCCTGTGGGTCGCCGGGCGCCTGCTCGGCCCGCAGGGTCAGCGCGGGCGGCACGGTGGTAGCGCCGGCGATCGACGCAAATCCGAGCACGGCCCCGATCCCGAGCAGCCCTGCGATCAGCCCGACGCCGAGCGTGGCTCTCCTCGGACGCTTCTGCTGCCACCCGTCGGCGTATCCCGATCCGTTCATCGTGCACCTCCACTGTTCGCGACGTCGCCGGGATCCGTGCCCCGGGCCATGCTCGTCCCGCCGAGGGTCGTCGGTGGCCCGCTTCCCACGCCGGCCAACTCGCCCGGTGGGGGCGTGGTCGGGAACGGGATGGCCGGCTGGACACCCGTCGGAGAGGTCAGGGCGGCCGCGGTCGCCGGCTCGTTCTCCGCCAGCTCCTCCATCTCGGCGATCGGGAGGATCGGCACGAACCGGAAGAGCACGAGCAGGAGGAGCGCGATCGCCGCGGTTGCGGCCACCGTGATCGAGATCGGCACCCAGGTGAAGTGATAGGTGCCCCAGTTCCCCGCCAGCACGCCCGTAGCAGTGAGCGGGGAGTGCACGAGGGGCTCGCTGGCCGGGGGGACCACGATGACGAGTCGCTTCACCCACATCGCGAACAGCACCAGACCTGAGGCCACCACGACGCCCCGTGCCGTGCGGGTGCGTCGGAACGCCATGACCAGGACTGGGACCAGGCCTGCGGCGACGAAGTAGAACCAGAACGGGATCCAGTACCGTCCGACGAGCACCTGGCGCACCCAGGCCGCGTCGTCGGTGGTACCGGAGTAGCCGTCGATCAGGTACTCGGTGAACGTGAGGTAGAGGTAGACGGCGCCGAAAGCCAGCATCACGAAACCGAGCCGGACGAAGTGACGTGGATGGATGAACGCTTCGAGGTGCCACAGGCGCCTGCAGGCGGCCACGGAGAGGACCACCAAGGCGACGCCGGTGTAGAGCGCGGCGACGACGAAGTAGACAGGGAAGATCGTCTCCAGATAGCCGGCCCTGGAGGAGGAAGCGAACGCGAAGGACAGCACGGAGTGCACGGACACCGCCATCGGGATGATCATGATCGCCACGAGCCCGATCGCTCCGTGGAGCAGCTGCCGCTGGGAGTAGCTCCCCGTCCAGTTCCCACCCAGCATCTTGTACAGGCGGCGGCATGCCCGTGCCCGAAGCTCGGGCCGCTCGGGGTCCAGCAGGCCCCGGGCAATCGCCATGTCGGGGATGAGGGGCAGGTAGAAGAACACCGCGGTGGCGAGCAGGTAGGTGCTCACCGCGAAGAAGTCCCAAAGGATCGGCGAAGACAGGTTCCAGTACGGTGGCCAGACCAGCTCCCAGATCCGCCAGGGACTGCCAAGGTGGGGGATGATGAAGAGCATGCCGACCGGGAGGGTCACGAGGGCGGTGGCCTCGGCGATACGGGTCAGCGGTGCCCGCCAGGTCGCGTTGGTGAGCCGCAGGATCGCCGACACCACCGCCCCGCCGTAGCTCACCCCGATGAAGGCGACGAGGTCGGCCTCGTACACCGCCCAGAACGCCTGGTCGTTGTAACCGGCCACCCCGAGCCCACCGGCAACCTGCACGATCCAGGCCACGATGCCGAGGACGACGACGACGCCGAGCACTCCGACCGCTGGCCACCACCATCGGGGCGTCTCCAGCACCGGCCGCATGGCGGCGGCCCGCACATCTGCGCGCGCCGCGGGCTCTGCCGGGGGCGCTCCCATAGCGAGCGCGTCACCCGCTGCGGTGATGGGGTTGTTGTCGGACATGGTCCTCCCTCTCCTCTTCAGGATCTCGTCAGGCGGTTGTCGGGGCCGGCACCGCGGCCACGACGACGCGTGCCACCGCAGGGTCGGGCGAGGAGCGGTACCAGGCGAGCCCGGCCAGCGCCAGGAGCGGCCCGGTGTTCGGGTCGGTGCCCTGTCCGGTCAGCACTCCGCCGAGACCCTCAGGGAACACCCAGATCAGCGCGGCCAAGACGGTCGCGACGCCGAGGAGACGCGGGGTCTGCCAGTCGAGAGCGACGCCGATACCGACCAGGGCCATCTCCGCGGCGATACCGAGAGTGAGGAGGGAGCCGTGGCTGCCGAGCACCCTGGCGGTGCCGGTGAGCACGCTCGAGTACCACCCGGGCTGCCCCGTACTTGCCGCCATCAGTGTGTTGCGCAGCGAGGGCCCGGAGTTGCCCGGTCGGAGGAGCAGGGCGGCGCTCCCGACCCAAAGCACCGCCCAGGTGACGCGGGCACCGACCTCGCCGAGGAGTCCGCCCCTCGTGGCTCCGGTGCCGGCTCCCTCGTCGCGTCGCGGCCATGCGAGCAGTCCGACGAGGACGTAGAGCAGCACCGCCCCCGGCGCACCGTCGAGCGGCGAGGCAGCGCCGGTGAGCAACCCGCCGAGTCCCTCGGCGAACCACCAGACGGCGAACGACCAGGCGAACGAGACGACAAGTGCCGGGCGCACGGTGCGCCGGACCAGCAGGCCGAGCCCGATCGCGACCTGGGTGAGAGCGAAGAGCGCGTTCCAGAGAGCGATGTGGGGCTCGAGGAAGTGGGCCATCGCCGTGATCGAGCCAGCCACCGGGGCGGGGTTGCCCTGGGCGGCGGGAAGGAGCATGCCGGTGACGAATCCATGGCTGAACATGAACGGTTGGAGCTGGAGCGCGCCGTCGGCCAGCCAGATGAGACCGAGGACGACCTGGACGAGCCGCTGGGGCGAGACCGTCGTTGCCGTGGCCAGAGGCCGCCACCAGTGCCGGGGTCGTCCCGCGCCCGCGCTGCGGTCGTGGTTGCCTCCGTGCACCTCAGGAGCTCGCGGTGTCGGTTTCGAGATCCTGGCCGTGTCCGGGGATGTAGAAGACCCGGGGATGGGTGCCGTAGGACTCCTTGAACTTGACGGCGTCGTTGTCGGCGAGGAACGTCGACAACGTGACCGTGTCGCCGATCCCGTTCACTGCGACATCTGTCGTGAGGTCGCCGAGGTAGAGCACTCCC
>JAJYYG010000154.1 GCA_021801235.1 Actinomycetes bacterium | reverse complement strand
CGGGGGTCGACGTCCGAGCCGGGCGCGCAGCTGGTCGCGTTCCACGCGGTCGCCTCGGGGAGGATCACCGGCAAGGGGCAGCAGAGCCCGATCACCGGTCTGGGGCAGTCGCTGTCCCTGGTCGCCGCCCAGCTGGCGGCCTCCAGCACCCGACCCGCACCACCGGTGCCAGCGGCACCACCGGCACCACCGGCGCCGGCACCACCGGTGACGGATGCGACCAGCACGGCCACCCCCGACTGGCAATGCATCCGGATCCACGAGTCGGGTGACCGCTACAACGACCCGTCGGCACCGTCGGGCGCCTACGGGATCGTCCCGGTCACCTGGGCGTCGTACGGCTACAGCGGATGGCCCTACGAGGCCCCGCCCGCCGTCCAGGACGCGCTGGCGTTGCGGCTGTACAACGAGTACGGATGGCAGCCGTGGAGCTCGAGGTACGCCTGCGGGCTCTGACCGCCCGCCACTGCGCGACCGGTGCAGGCAGCTCCGCAGTGGGACCGATGGCCCGGGTGGGATCCTCCGCCCGGGCCATCCGTCCATCCGGGCCGCTCCGAAGAACGGGCATGGCCCCCACAGTCGACCTCACCGGCGGGACGACCCCCGCCGCCACGTCCGCACGGAACCGCCTACGGAGATCGGGGCCCCCGGGGATGGCGGTGACCGTTGCGAGCTGGGCGGGGGCGGCGGCACTGGCGGGCTCGGCCGCCATCCACTTCCACCTCTGGTCCACCGGCTACCGGCACATCCACGTCATCGGACCCCTGTTCCTCCTCCAGGCCATCGGCGGGGTGCTCCTCGCCGTCGCCGTCGCCGTCCTCCGGCAGCCGGTCGCCGCCGCCGCAGGGGCGCTGTTCGCGGCGGGAACGGCCGTCGGCCTGGTCGTCTCGGTGGAGGTCGGGCTCTTCGGCTTCCGGGACAGCTACGCCGCCCCGTACGCGACGCTGTCCCTGGTGGCCGAGGGAGCCGCCTTCGTGCTGCTCGGCGCGGCGGCGGTCCTGGCGCTGCGGTCGCCGACACCTGCCGGCGCCGGCGGCGCTCACTGAGCCCACCCGCCGGGCCCGCCCGGCGTCCCGGGGCCTGCCGCCAGCGGGAGCTGTACCCGGAACGTCGCCCCCGATCCGGGTGCGGTGTGCACCGACACCTCGCCGCCGTGGGCATGGACGATGGCCGCCACGATGGACAGCCCCAGGCCGGCCCCCCCGGTCCGACGTGCCCGGGACGGGTCGGCCCGGAAGAACCGGTCGAACACCCGGACCGCGTCGTCGGCCTCCATGCCGGGACCGGTGTCCGCCACCTCGACGACCGCCTCCGACCCGTCCGCGGTGACCCGCACCACGGTCGGTGTCCCGGCCGGCGTGTGGCTCCTCACGTTGCCCAGCAGGTTGTCGAGCACCTGGCGCAGCCGCTCGCGGTCACCCACCGCCTCCACCCGCTCGCCCGGCGCCAGCGAGACCGGCCAGGCCGGCCCGACCACGGCGGCCGCCCGCACCGCCTCGTCCGCCAGCTCCGTCAGGTCCACCGCCTGCCGCTCGAGCGGACGGCCCTCGTCCAGTCGGGCGAGAAGCACCAGGTCCTCCACCAGGTGGGCCATGCGGGCGCTCTCCCCCTCGATCCCCCGCATCACCCGCCCGAGGTCCTCGGGCCGACGGTCGGCACCGAGGGAGAACAGTTCGGCATAGGCGGAGACGGCGGCGAGGGGTGTCCTGAGCTCGTGGGAGGCGTCGGCCACGAACCTCCGCATCCGCTCCTCCGAGAAGCGGAGCTCGGCCTCGGTGGCGTCGCGCGCCGCGAACGCCTCTGCGATCCGCGCCAGCATCGCGTTGAGCGCTCCGGCCAGGCGGCCGACCTCGGTGCGTTCGTCCTCACCCGGGACGCGGGCCTCGAGCCGACCGGCGGCGATCGAGGCGGCGGTGGACTCCATGGCGGACAGGGGTCGGAGGGCCGCTCGCACCAGCCACCAGCCGAGTGCCGCGGCGATCACCAGGGCGGCGCCCGTCACCAGCAGCTCGATCAGGACCAGCTGCCGCAGCGTCGTCACGGTGGCGTCCAACGGCAGGGCGGCGATCACCGTGGTCCCGTCCGGCCCCGCCGCCACGCCGACCCGGAACTGGGAATCCCCGTGCACGGTGGACCCGGCGGTGAAGAACACTGGCCCCGAGGTCGCCGACGGGAGGTCGGACGGTAGGGCCGGCGGAGGCTCGGCCTCCCCCGACGGACCGTGCGCCTGGTGCTCGAGGAGTACCGCGCCGTCGCCGGCGCGCACCTCCACGAAGGCGCCTCCCGCCGAGGACGGGCTCCGCAGGCGCCGGACCGGCCCCGGGGTGCCCCCGACGGACCCGACGGACGCGGGTAACGCGCCGGGCGCCCCCACCCGGGCCGGGCGGCCGGGGGGAGCCGGGGACGCGGGGACCAGCGTCGACCGGAGGGACGCATCGACCTGTCCGTACAGGAAGGAGCGGAGCGAGGTGTAGGTGGCCACGTCGGCCACGACCAGCGCCACCAGGGCGACCCCGCCGGCCGCCAGGAGGAGACGCAGCCGGAGTGACAACGGATCAGCCTGCGGCCGGATCGCGCAGCGAGTAGCCGACGAGCCGGACGGTGCGGATGAGGGGCGGTCCGTGCCGGTCGAGCTTGCGGCGCAGATAGCTGACGTAGGTCTCCACGACATTGGCGTCGCCGGCGAAGTCGTAGCTCCAGACGTGGTCGAGGATCTGCGCCTTGGAGAGGACCTGGCGGGGGTTCTCCATCAGGTACCGGAGCAGGTTGAACTCGGTGGCGGTGAGCTCGATGGCCGCCCCCGCCCGGCGCACCTCGTGGGCTCCCTCGTCCAACTCCACGTCGGCGAACCGCAGGATGCCGTCGTCCTCCTCCGCGGCGCCGGACCGCCGCAGGATGACCCGAACCCGGGCGATGACCTCGGCCAGGGCGAACGGCTTGGTGACGTAGTCGTCCCCGCCGACGGTGAGGCCGGCGAGCTTGTCCTCCAGGGCGTCGCGGGCGGTGAGGAAGAGGACCGGGACCCGGATCCCCTCGACACGCAGTCGCCGGGTCACCTCGAGCCCGTCGAGGTCGGGGAGCATCACGTCGAGCACGATGGCGTCGGGCGGATGCCGCCTCACCGCGGCCAACGTCCCCCTGCCCGAGGTGGCCTCCTCCACCGTGAACCCCTCGTAGCGCAGCGCGGTGCCGACGGCGTCCACGATCGACGGCTCGTCGTCCACCACCAGCACCGTGCGGGCCCCGCCCGGCCGATCTCCGGTCTCCATCCCCCCAGCTTGACCGAACGGGTTGGCACCCGCCTGTGCGTCGCCTGGGAACCGGCTGTGAGCCGGCAAACCCGGCGCCGCGCCGACCACCACGGGAGCGGCACACCCGCAGCGGGCCGGAGACGAACCGTGGCGCCGCCCGGTCTCCCGGAACGGCGCCACGGTCGAGCATCGGAGTCCGGTCCCGCCACGGTCCTCTACCCACCTGGCGGGAGAAGGTCCGGGGCGGTCACCCGACCCCCGGCTCAGATCTTGCGGACCTGGCTTGCCTGCAGGCCCTTCTGGCCCTGCTTGGTCTCGAACTCCACACGCTGGCCCTCCGCGAGGTCGCGGAAGCCCTCCATCTGGATCTCGGACTGATGGAC
>JAJYYG010000151.1 GCA_021801235.1 Actinomycetes bacterium | reverse complement strand
GGCGTATCGTGCGTGCAGTCCCAAAGGCCCCGACGGACGTGCTGCGGTGGCAGAGTGCACTGCCTGTTCGGTGGGGGGGATGCCGTGAGAGGCGGAGAAGGCCCGGGGGTTCGAGTAGAGAACGTCTCCCAGTCACCGTAGGCATGGCGGCCGAGGGTAGCGGGGGGGTGGTGCCAAAGAGCCCCTGGGTCGGACCGCCTGGGCGGGGTCGGGTAGGGGTCGGTGCCACCGGCGGGCCCCGGTCGGTTCCTCCCGGCGGCCGTGTCGGGACGGCCGGTCCGGGCCGGAGCGGCCGCAGATCCGGGTGGCGCGCGGTCGGTGCACGGGACGTCTTGGCGACCGTCTATGCTCCCGGCCAACTCACCAGTGAAGGGCCGGGATGCCGCAAGAACTCGAAGCAGTAGAGGACGCCGACGAGCTGGCTGAAGAGCCGCTCGACGCGCTGGTCGACGACGACGAAGAGCTGGTCGACGACGACGAAGAGCTGGTCGACGACGACGAAGAGCTGGTCGACGACGTGGTGGTGGGGGACGACGAGGCGTTGCTGGAGGAGCCGATCGTCCCGGTGGGGAAGCCCGCGGCCGCCGGCGACGAGGCGGACGACGACGACGAGGAAGAGCCCGAGGACGAAGACGTCGAGGCGAGCCTCGACGTCATCCTGAAGGAGCGGCTGGTCGTCGTCGAACCCGAGGAGGACGAGGACGCCGTCGAGCCCGACGACCGGGGCGACGGGGTGGAACGGGTGCTCCCCAAGCAGCCCGACGAGTTCGTCTGCCGTTCGTGCTTTCTGGTGAAGCATCCGAACCAGCTGGCGGACCCGGATCGGATGTTCTGTCGGGACTGCGTGTGAGCGACGGGTCCGGGGCGGCGCCGGGGGGCCACGATCGCCCCGATCTGGGCGGGCGCCTGTTGGACGTGGTCCTCTACGGTCCCGCCGGACTGGTGGTCACCGTGGCCGAGCACGGGCCGGAGCTGGTCGAACGCGGACGCGCCCAGCTCGAAAGCCGGATCGCCTCTGCCCGTTCCGTCGGTGAGCTGGCGGTGCGCTTCGGGCGGGTCGAGCTGCGGCGGCGGGCGGATGAGCTCTTCGGGGGCAGTGGCGGCCGGAGCGGGCGGCCCGACCCGGTCGGGGCACCGATGGGACCCCTCCGGTCCGTCGGCGGACGCCAGGACTCACAGGATTCAAGGGACAGCACGCGGGACGTGCCCACTCCCGATGGGGGGCAGGGAGTTTCTGGCGCACCGGGCGGGCGAGGAAGCGGGGTGCCGCCGGTCACTTCCCTCGGCATCCCCGGGTTCGACACCCTGTCGGCGTCCCAGGTGGTCCAGCGTCTCGACGGGCTGAGCCGGTCCGAGCTGGTGGCGGTGCGGGCCTACGAAGCCCACGGCCGAGGCCGCCGGACGGTCCTCAACCGCATCGACCAGCTGATGGACGAGCGGGCCTGACGAGGGCCAGGGCCGTCGACCGCGTTGGCTGGGACTGAGATGGAGGCGGTGCGGATCGGTCGCACCGCCGACGCAGCCCGGTGTGCGGAGCTGGCGGCCGAGGCGCTCGCCGGTGTCGCCGGTCGGCGGGGCGGGGCGATGCTCGTCGCCCGGGAGGCGCCGGATCCCCGGATGCTGACCGCCTCCCGGTTCGCGGCGCTGATGGACGAGCCCGGATGGCTCGTGCTGGTGGGGACCCTCTCTGGTGCGGTGACCGGCTGGTCCGTCTGCCACGTGGAGACGTTGCCCGCCGGTGACCGGGTCGTCGGTCGCCTGGACGGCCTCTACGTGGAGCCGGGCGCCCGGGGCATGGGGCTCGGCCGGCTGCTTCTCGATGCTGCGGTCGCCTGGCTGGCGGAGCAGGGTTGCAGCGGGGTGGACGGCGCTGCCCTCCCGGGGGACCGGGAGGGCAAGAACCTCTTCGAGCAGGCCGGATTCAAGGCGCGGCTGTTGACCATGTACCGGGACATCCCGTGACAGAGTGTGCGTCGTTCCCGGGGCTGGGCACGGCCGCGACCGAGAGGTAGCAGGGCGGCTCGGCGGATCGCGGCCGGGATGTGGGGCTACGCGGTGCGGCGGGTGGCGGCAGGGCGGGCGGGCACCGGTCGCCTCGGACCGGGCGGAGGGGGGATCGGGATGCCGAGCAGGCGTGCCAGCTCGGGCACGAACCCGGAGGCCTGCCTGGCGGCCGCCAGGAGCGTCTCGTCGGCACCGGCCGGAATTCCCGCGGGTTTGACGTTGCGCCGCACCGGCGAGTCCACCACCACCTCGAGGACGGCCAGCCACTCGGCCGGCTCTCGGTCCGCCGACATGGCCTTGCCCGCCTCGTCGGCCAGGCGGACGGCGAGCTCGGCGGAGAGGCGCGTCGCCGGCTCCGGGGACCGGATGGAAGTCCGCACGGCGTCGGCGACCCGGCCTTCGTCCAGGGCGACGGTGATCCGTTCGACCCAGCGTTCGCGCAGGGCGGTCACCCGCTGGTCAAGCATCGTCCGGAGGGAGGTGACGAGCTCGCGTCCCTCCTCGTCCAGGGACACGGTGGTGGCGGCGGCGACGATGGATCGCAACTCGCGGAGCGGGACGTCCTTTCCGCCGGCCCGGGCAGTGGAGGCACGGTCCTTCCACGCGGCCAGGGTGACCACCGGGAGCAGCTCCTCGGCTAGGGCGAGGAGGGGACCCGGTGTCACCTCCGCCCGCCCTTCGGAACGCGCCCGGGCATTCTGCTCCTCGATGGCCTGGCGCACCGAGGGGATCCCCCCACGCAGCAGCTGTTCGGCGACCGGGATCTGCTCGGGCTTCAGCGTGGCCAGAGCGGCGTTGCGGTGGGTGGTCGAGGCGGCCGGTCGGCGAGGACCTTCCCGTCCGGGTGCGTTCCTGCGGGTGCCGCCGGGAGCGGTCCTGTCGCCACCACGGGCCGGGCGTGCCGGGCGCGAGGCGGAGGGAGCCCGGCTGTCGCCCGCTGCTCCGGCCGCTTCCCCATCGTCCGACTGGACCCGGTCGGTGCGAGGACCGGCGGAAGCCTTGCCCCGAGCGGCCGCTCCGGCGGAGCGCGCAGCACCGCTGCGTGGGCCGCGCCGGTCATCGCGGGAGTCTTCGGACCACTCCGGCCCGCGGCGTCCTTTGCCCTTGGAGGCGAGCACCACGTTCACGTCGGGTCCGGTGGGGGCCGTGGCCAGGAGCTCGATCGTCTCGACGCGCTTGGGGTTGGCCTTGCCTTTCAAGGGGAGGAGGCCGAGCACGGTGGTCCCGTCCAGCGTGGTCTCGACCTCGGCACGGAGGACGGTGCCGATCTGGGAGCCCTCGGGCACGAGGGAGGCAGCTACCGCCCCCCGGGGCTGCCTGGCCCCGACCGCGCGCCACGTCCACGTGGAGTCGTCCGAGTGGCTGGTGAGTTCGACTTCGATGCGATGAGCCATACCGGCCGACACGCTACTGCCGCCGGGGACCCCCGGCGACACGTGGCGGTAGCGGGGTCGGGGCGGAGGGCTAAGAACCGGCTAAGAACCGCCGGGAACGCGCTGTCCGGCTCATCGGCGGTCGTACGATACGGGTTCGTCCGGTGAGCCGGTGAGACGGTCCGGACCTTGTCGGGGAGCGTTGGAGTGGAGCATGGGATGGAGCACACCGGGACGGATGCCTCGGAGGTCGTGAGCGGAGCTCCGCTCCCGGACCATCC
>JAJYYG010000168.1 GCA_021801235.1 Actinomycetes bacterium | reverse complement strand
GTCCGACCCGGCTCCCGCCGAGGTGGAGGTCGCTGTGCTCGGACCGGTGGAGATCACCGGGGCGGCGCGCCCGTTCACCCGGGCGTGGGCCAGGGAGCTGGTCGTCTACCTGGCCATGCACCCGGACGGGGTCACGAACGACCGGTGGGCGACGGCACTGTGGCCCGACCGCCTGATGGCGGCCTCGAGCCTGCACTCCACGGCATCGGTCGCCCGCCGGGCGCTTGGGCACGCGGCTGACGGCAGGGACCACCTGCCGAGGTCGCACGGTCGGCTGCGGTTGGCGGCCACGGTGGGGACGGACTGGGCCCGCTTCGTGCGCCACGCCGACGCGGGCGGTACGTTGTCGGCCCGGGCGGCCCTGGCGCTCGTCCGGGGGAGGCCGTTCGAGGGACTGCGCGCCTCCGATTGGACCATCCTCGAAGGGATCGCCCCGGCGATCGAGGCGGCGGTGGTGGACCTGGCCGGCCGCCTGGCCGGGGCGCTCCTCGGACAGGGGGACCCGGGGGGAGCGGAGTGGGCGGCCCGGCGGGGCCTCCTGGTCAGCCCCTATGACGAGCGCCTGTACCGGATGCTGCTACGGGCCGCCGATGCGGCCGGAAACCCGGCCGGGGTCGAGTCGGTCATGGCGGAGCTGGTCCAGCTGGTGGCCGACGACGTGGAGCCGTTCGACTCGGTCCACCCGGCGACCATGGAGCTCTACCGGTCGCTGACCCGCCGGACCAGACCGCTGGCCACCACCCGCTGACCGGGTCGGCCCACCCGCTTACCGGGCCCGCTTACCGGGCCGGCCCAACCGTTGACCGGGACGGCCCCGGGTCACAGCACCAGCTCGGCCATCGTCTGGAGTGTCTCGGTGCTGCCGGACACGAGCAGGGTGGTGGCGATCGACTCCTTCCATCCTTCGAGGTCGTCGCGGATCTTCTCCTTCGGGCCGATCAGCGCCACGTCCTCGACCAGCGACGTCGGCACCGCTGCCGCCGCCTCGTCCTTGTGCCCCTCGAGGTAGAGGTCCTGGACCTTGCGGGCCTCGGCCTCGTAGCCCATGCGGGCGAAGACGTCGAAGTGGAAGTTCATCGACTTGGCGCCCATGCCGCCGATGTACAGGGCGAGGAAGGGCCGGTAGCTGTCGGCCGCCCGCTCGAGGTCGTCGTCGATCACCGTCGGGGCGAAGGCGATGACTTCGAAGTCCTCCGCCGATCGCCGGGCCCCCTCGCGGGCGAACCCCTCCGCCAGGGAGGGCTCGAAGGCCTTCACCGCGTTGGGCGAGAAGAAGATCGGGAACCAGCCGTCCGCCACCTCGGCGGCCAGCGCCACGTTCTTCGGTCCCTCGGCTCCGAGGATGATGGGGATGTCCTTGCGCAGCGGATGGACGATCGGCTTGAGCGGCTTGCCCAGTCCGGTGCCCCCCGGGTAGGGGAGCGGGTAGTTGGGCCCGTCGTTGGTCACCGGTGCCTCGCGGGCGAGCACCTGACGGACGATGTCCACGTACTCGCGGGTTCGCCCGAGCGGCCGCTCGAACGACTGGCCATACCAGCCTTCGACCACCTGCGGCCCTGAGACCCCGAGACCCAGCACGAACCGGCCGCCGGAGAGGTGGTCGAGGGTGAGGGCGGCCATCCCCATGGCGGTCGGCGTCCGGGCCGAGAGCTGGCACAGCGCGGTGCCCAGCCGGACCGACCGGGTACGCGATCCCCACCAGCTCAGCGGGGTGAGGGCGTCGGACCCATACGCCTCGGCCGTCCAGATCGAGTCGAATCCCAGGCGCTCCGCCTCGGCGACCAGCTCCTCGGCGCCGGCTGGTGGCCCGGACCCCCAGTAGCCGAGCTGCAGGCCGAGCTTCATGTCCCTCATCGTTCCCTCCCTGGGCGCCGACCGGCGGACACCGGTGCTGCCCGTGACCATAGCGTCACCACCGGTAGCCGGCCGGTGCCTGGGCGGCGTGTCGGCGGGGTGCGACGGGGTTTGACGGGGTTCGACACCGGCAGCGGTCCGCGCCGGTCCGTGCCCCGTCAGGGTCCGGTGTAGGTGTCCGTGGTCCGCTTCGACGGCATCAGCAGGATCACCACCAGCGTGATGAGCGAGAAGAAGAACCCGAGGATCAACCACCCGAAGGCGTGGCGACCCTTGCGCTTGGCGATGTTGTAGATCCACACCATCACCAGCACCCAGATCGCCAGGTAGACGAGTGAGCCGACGGTGTAGGTCACGGTGGCGGCAAGCAGTGGGGGCACGGGGATCTCCTTGTCGGTCTGGCCGGAACCTTGCCATGATGGCCGAAGTGGGGATCGGCCCGTCGGATCCCTTCACGGGGCGCTGACCGTCTCCTCACATCTCGGCAACATCTTCGCGGGAGGATCACCCTATGCGCACGACCGAGGGAACCACTGCGACGACCCCACCGTCGGCGATGCCGGTGGAACCGCCTGTCCTAAGACGTGGCCGGCGGGCCCGGAGCGGCCGGTCCACCGTGGGGAGGCGTCGGCCCTCCGGCGCGGTCACCCCCGTGCCCGCGGTCTCCCGCGGGCTCATGGTGACGACCGTGCTGGTTGCGGTGTCGTTACTCGTGGCGACCGGTGCGTGGCTGGGCGTGCAGCCGGCCGGCGCCACGTCGGACCCGACAACGCCGGCTCCCTCCGCCACGTCCGCCGGACCGTGGTACACGGTCGCCATGGGAGGATCGACGGCCTATGGCACCGGCGCCAGCTCCCCTGCGGCCCGGTACGTGAACCTGGTGGCGGACGCCGAATCAGCCCGCTTTCCCGGCCTCACCGTCGAGGATGTCGCCTGCGGCGGGGACACCGTGTCGCAGATCATCAACGGGGACCACTGCCGGCCGGCGGGCCAGACCCAGCTCGGCGACGCGGAGGCGTTCCTGCGGGCCCACGCCGGGCACATCGCCTACGTCACCCTCGAGACCGGTGGCGACGACATCCTCCCGTGCATTACCTCGTCCGGCATCGACAGCACGTGCTTCACCGCCGCGTTGGCCGATATCAGCCAGGGCCTCCCCGTCATCGTCCACGGCCTGCAGGCGGCCGCCCCCGGCGTCCCCATCGTGGGTGTCGGGGCCCACAATCCCTCACTCTGGCGCTGGCTGCAGGGACCGTCCGGGCAGGCCACCGCGCGTCAGTATGCCGCCCAGTTCCCCGTGGTGACCTCCACCCTCTTCGGTGCCTACGGCTCGCTCGGGATCCCGATGGCCGACATCGCCGGGGCGTACGCCACGCAGGCGTTCAACCCGACGGGAACCTGGAACGGGCAGGTGCTGCCGGTCAACGTCGCCCGGGTCTGCAACTGGACCCACGAGTGTGACGCCGGGGCGGTCGGCCGGAACGTCCACCCCAACGACGCGGGGCACGCGGTCTACGCCGACGTGGTCGAGTCGACCCTGGCGCAGATCTTCCGTGGCGGGGGCACGGGGACGTGGCTCGCCGGGTCCGACGGAGGCGTGTTCGCCCTCGGCGGGGCGCCGTTCCTCGGCTCGATGGGCGCCACTCGGCTCAACCGGCCGATCGTCGGCATGGCGGCCACCCCCGACGGCGGCGGCTACTGGCTGGTCGGCTCCGACGGCGGCGTGTTCGCCTTCGGCGACGCCCGGTTCTTCGGCTCGATGGGAGGGACCGCTCTCGATGCGCCCATCGTCGGCATAGCGGCCACCCC
>JAJYYG010000083.1 GCA_021801235.1 Actinomycetes bacterium | reverse complement strand
GAGGCGCGTCGCCGGCTCCGGGGACCGGATGGAAGTCCGCACGGCGTCGGCGACCCGGCCTTCGTCCAGGGCGACGGTGATCCGTTCGACCCAGCGCTCGCGCAGGGCGGTCACCCGCTGGTCAAGCATCGTCCGGAGGGAGGTGACGAGCTCGCGTCCCTCCTCGTCCAGGGACACGGTGGTGGCGGCGGCGACGATGGATCGCAACTCGCGGAGCGGGATGTCCTTTCCGCCGGCCCGGGCAGCGGAGGCACGGTCCTTCCACGCAGCCAGGGTGACCACCGGGAGCAGCTCTTCGGCTAGGGCGAGGAGGGGACCCGGTGTCACCTCCGCCCGCCCTTCGGAGCGCGCCCGGGCATTCTGCTCCTCGATGGCCTGGCGCACCGAGGGGATCCCCCCACGCAACAGCTGTTCGGCGACCGGGATCTGCTCGGGCTTCAGCGTGGCCAGAGCGGCGTTGCGGTGGACGGTCGAGGCGGCCGGCCGGCGAGGACCTTCCCGTCCGGGCGTGCTCCTGCGGGCACCGCCGGAAGCGGACCTGTCGCCGCCCCGGGCGGGACGTGCCGGGCGCGAGGCGGAGGCGGCCCGGCTGTCGCCCGCTGCTCCGCCCGTTTCCCCGTCGTCCGACTTGACGCGGTCGGTGCGAGGACCGGCGGAAGCCTTGCCCCGAGCGGACGCTCCGGCGGAGCGCGCAGCACCGCTGCGTGGGCCGCGCCGGTCATCGCGGGAGTCTTCGGACCACTCCGGCCTGCGGCGTCCTTTGCCCTTGGAGGCGAGCACCACGTTCACGTCGGGTCCGGTGGGGGCCGTGGCCAGGAGCTCGATCGTCTCGACGCGCTTGGGGTTGGCCTTGCCTTTCAAGGGGAGGAGGCCGAGCACGGTGGTCCCGTCCAGCGTGGTCTCGACCTCGGCACGGAGGACGGTGCCGATCTGGGAGCCCTCGGGCACGAGGGAGGCAGCTACCGCCCCCCGGGGCTGCCTGGCTCCGACCGCGCGCCACGTCCACGTGGAGTCGTCCGAGTGGCTGGTGAGTTCGACTTCGATGCGATGAGCCATACCGGCCGACACGCTACTGCCGCCGGGGACCCCCGGCGACACGGGCGGCGACCTAGGCGCTGACGGGGTCGGTGGCGGGGTCGGTGGCGGGGTCGGTGGCGGGGTCGGTGGCGGGGACTAAGAACCGGCTAAGAACCGCCGGGAACGCGCTGTCCGGCTCATCGGCGGTCGTACGATACGGGTCGTCCGGCGAGCCGGTGAGGCGGTCCGGACCTTGTCGGGGAGCGTTGGAGTGGAGCATGGGATGGAGCACACCGGGACGGATGCCTCGGAGGTCGTGAGCGGAGCTCCGCTCCCGGACCATCCCGTCGCGATTCCCGCCGGCGTCCCCCCGTGGGACATCGTCCCTCCTCCCGCCGGTGCCCACTCGTGGGAGGTTGCCCTTCCGGCGGGATCCGGTTCCGAGCCCGCGGCGCCGGCCGTCCAACCGGGAGGCCGGTCACCCGGCTGGCGTTGGGCGGCGGTGTCGATGGCGGCGGCCCTGCTCGGTGCGGTGGTCGGGGGAGCGATCGTCGCCTCGGTGGTCCACAACGGCTCGGCGACCACGACGGTCCGCCAGATCTCCGCGGGCCCCGCCCTCCTCAACGGCACCACCGACATCCAGGCGGTGATCGACAAGGTGCTCCCCGCGGTGGTCTCGATCGACGCCACCGGCCCCGCTCCGGTCACCCAGTCGCCGTTCGGGCCGGTGTCCGGCGGGGGCACCCAACAGGACCAGGGGACCGGTGTGATCATCACGCCGACCGGGGAGGTGGTGACCAACAACCACGTCATCGCCGGGGCGACGACCATCACCGTCACCCTCTACGGCCAGACGAAGGCCCTCCCCGCGACGCTCGTCGACACCGACCCCGCCAACGACATCGCTCTCTTGCAGATCACCGGCGAGTCGAACCTCCCGACGATCACCTACGGGAACTCGGACCACGTGCAGGTCGGGGACGCGGTGGTCGCCATCGGCAACGCGCTCGGCCTCTCGGCCGGGACGCCGACCGTCACCCAGGGCATCATCTCTGCGGAAGGCCGCACGGTCCAGGCCGGCTCTTCCGGTTCCGCAACCACCGAGACGCTGACCAACATGTTCCAGACGGATGCGGCGATCAACCCGGGGAATTCGGGGGGTCCCCTCGTGGACAGCTCGGGGAAGGTCATCGCCATGAACACCGCGGTGGCGTCGAGTGCCAACGGGACGTCCCAGGCGCAGAACATCGGGTTCGCCATCCCGGCCAACAAGATCACCACCGAACTGCCGGAGTTGCGGGCGAGGAAGATCGGTGGGGGGGCGCAGAGCGGGAGCGGCTACCTCGGCGTGTCCCTCGAGAGCCTCACGCCGCAGCTCCGGAGCGCCTACGGGTTCGTCCCCACCCAGGGAGCGGTGGTGCTCCAAGTGGTGTCCGGGTCCCCGGCCGCGGCGGCCGGCCTCCAACAGGGGGATGTCATCACCATGCTCGACGGCCAGACCATCACCAGCGCGGCGCAACTGGCAACCATCGTCCAGGGCGACCACCCCGGCCAGAACGTGACCATCGGCCTCTACCGGGGGCAGGCGCTCCTGGAGGTCACGGCGACCCTGGCCGCCAACCCCGCCGGTCAGGCGCCGGGAGCCTGACCGGGGAGCCGCTCGCTCCGAAGTGGTCCGGGTCGGCGCGGGCCAAAGAGACCCGGGCGCCCGCCGCTTCCGGAGTCAGGGGTCACGGGACCACGTTCCACGCTTCGCGCTCCCCCCGCTCCCACTCCGTGCGCCAGGAAGCGTCGCTCAGGTCGCTCCGGGCGATCTCCCGCATCCCGGCATCGAGCGCCTGGAACGCTGCCGGGACCTCGATGCCGGTCTGCGTTCTCAGGGCCGCCGCTGCACCGTAGAGCCGAGCAGCCTCGACCGGGCGGGCGGTCATGGCGAATCCTCCCGCCGCACAGCACAGCGCGTAGAGGCCGTGGGTGAGGTCGCCGGTCTCGCGCAGCGTCCGGTACGCCTCCGGCAGCTCGGTAGTGGCGAGGGACCAGTCCCCTTGGAGCCCGCGGGAGACGGCCACCGCCAGGGTTCCGATGGCGATGCCCCGCAGATCCCCGAGTTCGCGGAAGGCCTCGCGACACCGTATTCCGCTCTGTTCGGCGTCCCGGAACGCTCCCGCCTGGATATGGACCCACGCCTCGGTGTAGCGCCTCCGGGCCGCATCCCAGGTGGCGCCGAGCGCCTCTGCGGTCCGGATGCTCTTGGCGATGTGCCCCACCAGCGACGGGTCGAAGGGCTCGGCCTCCGAGTAGAGGTGGTGGAGTACCTCGACATGGGCGAGCTCTCCCGCTCCTGCCGGATCGTGGCACCGCCCGAAGGCGCGTCGTGCCAGCACCAGACGATCTGACGCGGACTGCTTGTCGTGAGCCCGGATCGACAGGAACGCCGAGCGGGTCTCCGCCCGGCCGACGAGGGCGAGGAGCTCGGGATCCGCTCCCGCGGCAACGGCCAACCCGAGCTCGCTGGCGCGGTCCAGCCATCCGCGGCCTTCGACGGTGTGGCCACGGATGTGCCAGAACCAGCCCAGGGCGAGGGTCATCCTGAGCAGCCCGCCAGCGTCTCCTGCGGCATGGAAGGTCCCGAGCGCGGCGACCAGGTTCTCGTGGTCCAGGTCAAGGCGGGCCATCCACTCGTTCTGGGCCCGTCCCTGGAGCCCGACGGACGCCTGCTCTGCGTACGTCAGGAAGAGGGACGCATGCCGGC
>JAJYYG010000093.1 GCA_021801235.1 Actinomycetes bacterium | reverse complement strand
GGCCCGACCGGTGCTCCCGTCACCGGATCGCCGGTCTCGCGCAGGAAGTCGAAGTGGCCGAACGCGTGGCCGGTCTCCCCCTCGGCCACCGAGCGGAACAGCGCGGCGACGTCGGGGTAGCCCTCGACGTCCGCCTTCTGGGCAAAGTACAGGTAGCGCCGGTTGGCCTGGCTCTCCCCGGCGAACGCCACCTTCAGGTTCGCTTCGGTCTTGGTGTCCTTCAGTGCTGGCATAGCGGTCCTCCTCGGACGGTAGTTGGGTTGACGGTGGACAGGCACTTGGTGAACCGGTTCAGGCCGGTGTGGGGACGGCCGTCCGGCAGTCGGGACAGAGCCCCCGGAAAACGATCTCCGCCGAGCCGATCTCGTAGCCGAGGGACGCCTCCTCGGGGATCTGCACCTCGGGGAAGGCGACGGCGAGGTCGCGCACCGTACCGCAACGGCGGCACACCAGGTGGTGGTGGGGCGCCTCGACGTTCGGGTCGAACAGCGTCACCCCGGTGCCGACATCGAGGGCGGCGACCTCTCCCAGCTCGGTCAAGTCGTGCAGGGTCTGGTAGACGGTCTTGAGCGACACCGTCTCCATCTCGGCGGCGACCACCCGATGCACCGTCTCGGCGGAGGGGTGGTCGACGGCCCCCTGGAGGGCACGGAAGATGCACTGGCGTTGGGCCGTCACCTTGCGCCCGCTGGCCCGGAAGAGCTCGGAAAGTTCCTCTGGCGTCCTCACCACTCCCTACCTTATCAACAACGAATACCGTTCAACAATCGTTGTTGAAGAGCCGACCGGCCACCACCTGGCGGGCCGCAGGACGGTCGGACGGGAACCGGGAGCAGGATGACAGGAACCCCCGGGCAGCGTGCACGCGTCCCGGGGGTCCCTGTCGGTCAAGCCACCTTGATGGCCGGGCCGCCCTGTCGGTCAAGCCACCTTGTTTGCCGGGCACCAGGCGTTGGCCGGCACCCCCGCACACGGGTTGGGCATGGTGGGCAGGCGGGCCGGGAGTGGGTGCATGACCACCCCGGTGGGCTGCGGGTACCGGTCGGTGGTCAGGCAGAAACCGGGTCCGAGCAGGCCGGAGTCGCAGAGCACCTCGCCGCCGAGCGTCCCCGCGTTGAAGGAGAAGTTCGACGAGGTGGTCTTGACCCCGCAGACGGCGTTGGTCTGCTCGAGGTCAGCCGGGGTCACCGTGTTCGGGGCCACGTTGCCGGAGAAGCAGTTCTGGGGGATGCCGCTGCTGAAGGTCAGGTTGGCGTAGTCCCCGTTGGTGGGGTTGCCGAAGAACCCGTTGTTGACGTACGTGTTGTTCCGCAGCGCGTCGCCCTGGGCGTCGTAGAGGCAGCCGAACCCGAAGGCCGACAGATCGGTCCCGCCGGTGTTGGCGCAGGTGACTCCGGCCGGAGGCGTGTCACCGTCGACGAACGGGAGGAACAGCGTCCCCCACGCCCCGTTGTTGGCGAAGGTGTTGTCCATCACCGTGTCGTTCCGTCCGCCCGAGACGGTCATGCCGGTGCCCGTGGGGCCGGCGCCGGCGTACCCCAACTTGGGGGCGTTCGGGTTGTTGTTGTCGTGGACGTAGTTGCCGTCGAACACCCAGCACGACCCGGTGCCACTGAGGGCGCTGGTGCCGCCGTCCGGGCAGGCCCCGTTCTGGGGCGGCGGCGGGTCGCTGGCGATCTGGGTGTTGGTGTCGAACCCGTCCTGGTTGTTGTCGAACTGGGAGTTCTGCACCGTCAGGATGCCTCCCGAGTTGGTGCCCGAGTAGCCCAGCGCGCTGTACTCCATCCAGGCGTTGTGGATCCAGGCGTCACACGATTGGCGGCACGCCCCGACGTACATGCCCGAGTCGTTCATGTTCGAGGCGTAGATCTGGTTCCACACGCCCGGTCCGGCGGCGCCCGAGGAGAAGATCCCGTAGCCGGCGGCGGGAGCCGTGCTGGACGCGTAGTAGGTCGAGGTGGCCGTCAGGTAGCTCCCGCGGTAACCGGTGATCCCGAGATGTCCCGAGGTGGGGTTGCCGTCCCACCACACCCCGTTGCCGGCGCTACCGCTGCCGGTCAGGAAGTTGCACACGGTGAGGTTCTGGATGCTGACGTTGTTCGCGTTCCACACCACGATCCCGTTGCGGCCGATGGGACCATTCTTTCCGGCGACCGTCGCCCCGAAGTTCTGAGCGGTCGGAGCGGACGAGCACGGGGTGGAGGCGGACGCGTTGGTTCCGTCCACGATGACCGAGCTCCGGTTCATCCCCCGCAGGTGCAGGTTCGAGGTGGAGATCTCCACCGCCCCGAACCAGCCGTCGTTGGCGTCGGCCAGGGTGGGGGGATTGGTGAAGTCGGCGTTCTCGTGGTAGTCGCCCGGCGCCACCAGGATCCAGTCCCCCGGCTGTGCGGCGTCCACCGCCGCCTGGATGGTCGTGTACTGGCCGGGAATGCCATCGTAGGTCCCCACCAGCAGCACCTTGCCGCCGACGGTGGCCCCGACCGGCGCCATGCCCACGACCGGCTTGTTGAGCGGGTGACCGCCCATCGAACCGTTGAACGTGGCGTCGCCGAAGGAGAAGATTCCGCCGTCCGAGGCGACCATCCAGTAGCCCTGGCCGCCGGAGGTGACCGACATCCCGACCACCGGGCTGTTCAGCGGGTGGCCGCCCATCGACCCGAAGTACGGGGCGTCGCCGAAGGCGAAGATGCCTCCGTCGGAGGCGACCATCCAGTAGCCGCTCCCGGTACCGCTCGAGGCGATCCCCACGATCGGCTGGTTCAGCGGATGGCCGCCCATCGACCCGTGGAAGGTGGCGTCGCCGAAGGCGAAGACGCCGCCGTCCGAGGCGACCAGCCAGTAGCCGTTGCCGGTCGGGGTGGCGACCATGCCGACGATCGGCTTGTTGAGCGGGTGGCCACCCATCGAACCGTTGAACTTGGCGTTACCGAAGGCGAAGATGCCGCCGTCGGAGGCGACCAGCCAGTATCCCTGGCCGGTCGGGTCGGCGGCCATCCCCACGATGGGAGCGTTCAGGTGAACGCCGCCCATCGAACCGAAGAACGAGGCGTCGCCGAAGGCGAACACGCCGCCGTCGGAGGCCACCTCCCAGTAGCCGTTGCTGGAGGGCGTGGCTGCCATCCCCACGATGGGGGCGTTCAGCGCGGTGCCGCCCATCGACCCGTGGAAGCCGGAGGACCCGAAGCTGAAGATCCCCCCGTCGGAGGCGACCGTCCAGTAGCCGGCCCCCGGCGCCGCCGCGGTCCGCGGGGCAGGAGGTGTCGCCGCCTGGGCGGCCGGAGCGGCGGCGACCGCCGTGGTGCCCGCCACCACCAACACCGAGAGCAGGAGCGAGGCCCGCGCCATCAGCCGGGCCCGACCCCCGGTTCCCCTGCCCATCCGAACCCGACGACCTGCCATGTCCCCTCCTGATCCGCGTCCTGATCCACGTTGCCCACCCGGGAGCTGGTCCGCCATCCTCCCGGACCCGGTCCCGTGTCGACTGCCACGTGTTATCACCACATCTGACGGTGGGTCAAACCTCACCACCCCACCCCCTCCGGACACCGCCCGGCGGCTGTGGCAGGCTTCGAGGGTGCACGCCACCACCCCGGGCAACACTCCTCCCGCCTCCCGGTTCGACCGGCGCCTCGCCCTCGGACGCCTGACCTCGGAACCGTTCGACGTGCTGGTGGTCGGCGGCGGGATCACCGGCGCCGGGGTGGCGCTCGACGCCGCCAGCCGCGGCCTGCGGACCGCGTTGGTGGAGAAGGACGACTTCGCTTCGGGCACCTCCTCGAAGTCGTCCAAGCTGGTGCACGGCGGGCTC
>JAJYYG010000059.1 GCA_021801235.1 Actinomycetes bacterium | reverse complement strand
GAACCACCGCCATGCGGTCTGGTAGTGCACGCCTTCTTGCTCAGCCCACTCGGAGAGCTTCATACTCGTAGTCTACTACGTATGTTCGTAGATGTTCAGTGATATCGAAGGTAGCTGTTGGCAACCCTCCCGTCACGAGCCCGGGGCAAGTAGCGTCGACGCCCGTGGACGATCCCGAAGAGCTGCAGCGGGCGGTGGTCCAAGCCATGAGGGAGGCCTGGCCGGACCTCGGTGGCGCGGTGGCCGATGTGTCCGAGGCCCGACGGATGGTGGGCGCCATCCCCGAGCTCGGGCCCGCACCGGAGGTGGACCGGGTGGAGGACCGCGTCATCGATGGTGCGGCAGGGGATCCGATGCCGATCAGGATCACCTGGCCGGTGACCGACCACGCACGCACCGGGCCCGCGTCGGTGCGTCCGGTGGTGGTGTACCTCCACGGTGGCGGTTGGGTGCTGGGGGGGCTCGATACCCACGACCACCTGGTCCGGGAGCTGACCAACGCCGCCGATGCCGTCGTCGTGTCCGTCGACTACCGTCTGGCGCCCGAGCATCCGTTCCCTGCAGCCGTCGAGGATGCGTGGGTGGCCGTCCACTACGTCGCCGAGCACGCCGCCGAGCTGGGTGGCGACCCCGGGCGACTGGCCGTGGCCGGAGACAGTGCCGGCGGGAACCTGGCGGCGGTGACGGCGCTGCGCTGCCGGGACGAGGCCGGCCCCCCCCTGGCCTTCCAGCTCCTCATCTGCCCGGTCACCGATTCCGACTTGGACCGTGCGTCCTACCACCAGCCCGAAGAGCTCCAGTTCCTGACCCGGGCCCACATGGAGTGGTACTGGGAGCACTACCTCGCAGATCCCGATCACCGTCAGGACCCGCTCTGCGCCCCCCTGCGCGCCGGTGACCTCTCCCGTCTCCCACCGGCGTACGTCGCCACCGCCGAGCACGACCCGCTGCGGGACGAGGGGCTGGCCTACGCCGAACGTCTGGCCGAGGCCGGATGCGCAGTGGAGCACCACTGCTTCGAGGGACTGGCCCACGGCTTCTCCAACGTCTCGGAGTTCCTCCCGGCCGCCAAGGAGGCGAACGATGCCATCTTCGCCGCCACCCATCGGGCCCTCTGGAAGTCGTAGAACCTGAGCGGCGCGCCGTTCGGGTCAGTCACCGGGCGAGAGGATCGGCAAGGTTTCGAGCAAGGTCCACCGTTCATCGTGGAGGGGTCCGGCGAGTGCCCGGAGCGATGCGAGACGGAGGAGAGTGGACCATGAGCAACACCACGACGGTGACGGGGAACCTCACCAGGGAGCCCGAGATCCGCTACACGCGCGAGGGGCACGCGTCCACGGTGCTGGGTGTGGCCGTGAACCGCCGTTGGCAGGACCGCGAGACCAGGGAGTGGGAGGAGACCACGTCGTTCTTCGACGTCGTGTGCTGGCGTGAGCTGGCCGAGAACGTGGCCTTGACCCTGGCCAAAGGGATGCGGGTCATGGTCACCGGTCGCCTCGAGCAGCGGTCATGGGAGACCGACGAGGGCGAGCGCCGCTCCAAGGTGGAGATCGTGGCCGAAGAGATCGGCCCCAGCCTGCGCTTCGCCACGGCCGAAGTCCAGCGCACCCAGCGTCGGGCAGCTTCCGACGGCGACGGCGAGGGCACACACGGCGGCGACGGCGCGGTGTCGGGCCCGATGGAGCAGGCCGGCTCGTCAGGAGCGAGCGACGGATCGGCCGGCACCCGTGACCGCGGCCTCGCGGTGGACGCGTGACCACCGCCACGATCGCACCGGACCGGGCGGTGAGCTTCGCCCGGCGCGTGGTCTACGAGAAGTCCGAGGTCTTCGAGATCTGCGCCGCGCTGGCCCTGGCCGAAGCGCTGCTCAACCGGCTTGGTCGCCCGGACGACGCCGCCCGCATGGCCGACGTCTTCGAGATGGCCGAGCGGGCCCTCGCCCGCTGACCGGAGACCGCTCAGTCGTCGGGCCCGCCCGCTTCCCCGGCATCGAACTCCAGGGCCAGCGAGTTCACGCAGTACCGGAGGCCGGTGTCGGTCGGGCCGTCGGGGAAGACGTGGCCCAGGTGGCCGTCGCACCGAGCGCAACGGATCTCGGTCCGGGTCATGAACAGGCTGCGGTCGGTGACCTCGACGATGGTGCCGTCGCGCAGGGCCCGGTCGAAGCTGGGCCAGCCCGATCCCGAGTCGAACTTCGCCTCGCTGGAGAACAGCTCGGCCCCGCACCCGGCGCACCGGAAGACGCCGTCACCGTCGACGTGGAGGAGCTCACCGGACCACGCCGGCTCGGTACCACCGCGCCGGAGCACCTCGTAGCGGCCTGCCGGGAGCCGTCTGCGCCACTCGGCGTCGTCGAACTCGACCTCCGGGGTCATCGCGGTTCCTCCCATGTCGCTCCCATGTGCCGCACCTCCTGGTCCAACCGGCCAGGTCGGTCGAACATTCCGGGCGCTCTCGAAGCACAATTCTGACGCGACGTCAGAAACGGTCGGGCCGGTTCGGTAACCTACCGCGGCATGACGTGGACCCTCCCAGCTCGGCGTGCTCCCCGACGTCGTCGGCGTGGCGTGCGGTGATGGACCTGGTGGACCGCCCCGAGGACCAGGCGTTCCGGTCCGAAGCGCGCCGGTGGCTGTCCGAGCACGTCGTCGGGGAGTACGCCGAGCTGGGGGGTCGGGGAGGGTCGGGCGACGAGACGTTCGGCTTCGAGGTCCGTCGTCGCTGGGAGCTCGAGCTGGCCGCCGACGGGTGGACGTGCGTCGGCTGGCCCACCGAGCACGGGGGGCGGGGAGCCACCATCGCCCAGCAGGTGATCTGGAGCGAGGAGTACGCCCGGGCCGGCGCGCCCGGTCGCGTGAGCATCCTGGGGGAGGGTCTCCTCGGGCCCACGCTCATCCACTACGGCACCCCGGAGCAGAAGGCCCGCTTCCTCCCTCCGATCCGCCAGGGCACCGAGCTGTGGTGCCAGGGCTACTCCGAGCCCGACGCCGGAAGCGACCTGGCCAACGTGAGCACCCGGGCCGTCCTCGACGGAGACGAGTGGGTGATCAGCGGCCAGAAGGTCTGGACGTCGCTGGCCCACCAGTCCGACTGGTGCTTCGTGGTCTGCCGTACCGATCCTTCGTCCGCACGCCACCGGGGGCTGTCGTACCTCCTCGTCCCCATGGACCAGCCGGGGGTGGAGATCCGTCCCATCCGCCAGCTCACCGGCACCTCGGAGTTCAACGAAGTCTTCTTCGACGGAGCCCGGACGCCGGCCGACCACGTGGTCGGGGAGGTGGGTGACGGCTGGCGGGTGGCACTGGCCACCTTGGCCTTCGAGCGGGGTGTCGCCCTGCTGGGCCACCAGCTCACGTTCCGGCGAGAGCTCGAACACCTCATCGAGGTCGCCGGCGACGGCCGTGCGGACCCGGTCCTGCGCCAACGGCTCGCCCGGGCGTACGCCGAGCTGTCCATCATGCGCTGGAACTCCCTGCGGAGCCTCGCCGGGATCGACGGGCCGGTGGCGCCACCCGAGGCCTCGATCGCCAAGCTCTTCTGGGGCTCCTGGCACCGTCGGCTGGGTGAGCTGGCCATGGACGTGCTGGGGCCCCGGTCCCAGGTGCTGGCCGGCGACCCCTACGAGCTCGACGACTTCCAGCGGACCTTCCTGTTCTCGCGGGCCGAGACCATCTACGGTGGCTCCGACCAGATCCAACGCAACATCATCGGCGAGCGGGTCCTGGGGCTTCCCCAGGAGCCGCGGCCCCAAGAGAACCGACCCGGAGAGGCCCGATCCCGGGTCACGGAAGGCACCGGGAAAGGAACGCCATGAGCCTCGCCGACGCCCATCCCCCGACCCCGGTCCCCCCACCGCCGGCCGGGCACGGTCTCCTCGCCGGCCGGGTGGTGGTCGTCACCGCCGCGGCCGGGACCGGTATCGGCTTCGCCACCGCCAAGAGGTGCGTGGAGGAGGGGGCCACGGTGGTCATCTCCGACGCCCACGAGCGGAGGCTGGCCCAGTCGGCCGAGGAGCTCTCGTCGCTGGCCGGTGCCGACGTGGTCGGCGTGCCCTGCGACGTGACCGTCGAAGACGACGTCCAGCACCTCTACCAGGCGGTCCTCGATCTTCACGGGAGGTTCGACGTCGCCGTCCACAACGCCGGGCTGGGGGGGACCGTGGCCCTGGTGGACATGACCGACGACCAATGGCAGCGGGTCCTCGACGTCACCCTGACCGGCACCTTCCGGTGCACCCGGGCGGCTCTCACCCACCTGATGCGGCGCCGGTCCGGGACCATCGTGAACAACGCCTCGGTGCTCGGCTGGCGGGCCCAACCCGGCCAGGCGCACTACGCGGCGGCCAAGGCCGGCGTCATGGCCCTCACCCGCTGCGCCGCAGCCGAAGCGGCGCCGGCCGGGGTCAGGGTGAACGCCGTGTCGCCGAGCCTGGCCGAGCACCCGTTCTTGAACCGGGCCATCCCCGACGAGGACCTCGCCGTCCTGCGCCGCCGCGAGCTGTTCGGTCGGGGGGCCGAGACCTGGGAGGTGGCGAACGTCATCGTCTTCCTGGCCAGCGACTACTCCTCGTACATGAGCGGCGAGGTGGTCTCGGTGTCGAGCCAGCACCCGTGAGCGGGTCGGGGACGTGACCGCGCCGACCCCGAGCGACGACCGGCCCGGCGGCGGGCGGCCCGACGGCAGCGCCGAAGACCCGAGGGCCGACCTGCGCTGGGGAACCATTCCCCGGCTGCTGGCCGACGTGGCCGGGCGGCTCCCCGACGCCGAGGCTGTGGTCGAGCCCGACGCCGGCATCCGCTGGTCGTTCGCCGACCTGGCAGTCGAGTCCGCCCGCTTCACCCGGGCATTCGTGGCCCGGGAGGTGGCCCCGGGCGACCGGGTGGCCATCTGGGCTCCGAACTCGGCCTGGTGGGCGGCGGCGGCACTGGGGGCCCTCGGCGCCGGCGCCGTGCTCGTCCCGTTGAACACCCGCTTCAAGGGCGCCGAGGCGGCCTACATCCTCCGCACGGCCAGGGTCCGCACGCTGTGCACCGTGCAGGGGTTCTTGGGCGTGGACTACCCCGGCCTGCTGGCCGGTCTGGACGTGGGGGAGGAGCTGCGTGACATCGTGGTCCTCCAGGGGGATGCCGCCCCGGCCCAGGCCCCGCGGGGCGCGGCGGCCCCCGAGCCACTCCGCCTGGACCGATTCCTCGCCGCGGCGGACGGCGTGGGTGACGGGGAGGCCGCCCGGCGCTCGGCCGCCGTCTCCCCCGGGGACCCCTCGGACCTCATCTTCACCTCCGGCACCACCGGCCGGCCCAAGGGCGCCACGGCCACGCACGCCCAGAGCCTGCGCACGTTCGGCACCTGGGCGTCGATCGTCGGGCTGCGAGAAGGCGATCGGTACCTGGTGGTGAACCCGTTCTTCCACACCTTCGGCTACAAGGCCGGCCTCCTGGCCTCCCTCATGGCCGGCGCCACGGTGGTACCCGAAGCGGTGTTCGACCCCGACCGGGTCCTCGACCGGATCGCCTCGGAGCGCATCAGCGTGCTGCCGGGACCGCCGACCCTGTACCAGTCGATCCTCGCCCACCCCGAGCGGCCCCACCGGGACCTGTCCACGCTCCGATTGGGGGTGACGGGTGCCGCGGTGGTCCCCGTGGAGCTGGTCCGGGCCATGTCCTCGGAGCTCGGGTTCGAGACGGTGCTCACCGCCTACGGGCTCACCGAGTCCTGTGGCACGGTCACCATGTGCCGCCGGAGCGATCCACCCGAAGTGGTGGCCCGCACCTCCGGGCGGGCCATCCCCGGGGTCGAGGTCCGGGTGGTGACGGCCGGAGGGGACGAGGTCGGACCCGGAGAGCCCGGTGAGATCGTGGTGCGTGGCTATACGGTGACGACCGGGTACTGGGACGACCCCGGGGCCACGGCCGAGGCCGTCGACGCCGAGGGCTGGCTGCACACCGGTGACATCGGGGTGATCGACCGATCGGGGAACGTGACCGTGACCGACCGGTTGAAGGACATGTACGTGGTGGGCGGGTTCAACGTCTACCCGGCCGAGGTGGAGGCCCGGCTGCGCGAGTGCCCCGGGGTCGGGGCGGTGGCCGTGGTCGGTGTGCCCGACGAGCGCCTGGGCGAGGTGGGGTGCGCCGTCGTGGTCGGGCCGCCCCCGGGCGAGAGCGCCGGCGAATTCGCCCGGCGGGTCCTCGACTGGGCCGGCGAGGCAGTGGCCAACTTCAAGGCCCCGCGCTTCGCCGTGGTGATGGACTCCCTGCCGGTGAACGCGTCGGGCAAGGTCGTAAAGCGCGAGCTGCGCGACCGCTTGACCTCACCACCGGAGGGTTTGGAGATCTACGAGAGGAGAGGAAAGCCGTGAGAGGGATTGTCTTCGACGGGCACGAGGCGCTGGTCACCGACGCGCTCGAAGTCCAGGACCCCGGCCCCAAGGAGGTGCAGATCCGCACGGTGGCGGCGGGGGTCTGCCACTCGGACCTGTCGGTCATCGACGGGACCATCCCGTTCCCGCCACCGGTGGTGCTGGGCCACGAGGGGGCCGGGGTGGTCGAGGCGGTGGGGAGCGAAGTGCGATCGGTGAAGCCCGGGGACCACGTCGTCGTGGCCACGCTGGCCAGCTGCGGCACGTGCCGGGCCTGCAGCACCGGCCACCCGACCCGCTGCCGGCGCTCTCTCGGCAACGTCTCGACGCCGTTCACCTACGAGGGCCGGCCGGCCTACAACTTCGCCGCGGCGTCGGTGTTCGCCGAGCGCACCGTGGTCCAAGAGGTCCAGGCGGTGCGCATCCCGGCCGACGTGCCCCTCACCTCGGCCTGTCTCATCGGCTGTGGCGTGCTCACCGGGGTGGGGGCGGTCCTCAACCGGGCCCGGGTCCGCCCGGGGGAGACGGCGGCGGTGTTCGGCGTCGGGGGAGTCGGGCTCAACGTGATCCAGGGCCTCCGGATCGCCGGGGCGACGCGCATCGTGGGGGTGGACACCGTGGCGGCCAAGGAGGAGCTGGCCCGCCAGTTCGGGGCGACGGACTTCGTGGACGCCTCGGCCGGGGACGCCGCCGAACGGGTGCGGGCCCTCGTCCCGCCGGACCGGGACCGGGCGTCGGGCGCTCTGGCGCCCACGGGCGGGGTCACGTGGGCCTTCGACTGCGTGGGCCACCCGGCGGTCCTGCGCAGCGCCCTGGACTCGCTGGACTGGGGCGGGACGGCGGTGGCCATCGGGATCCCGCCACGGGGAGCCGAGGTGGCGGTGGACGTGAACGCCCTGGCCTACGTCGACCGCGGGCTGCTGGGGAACCGCTACGGGTCGGCCCGGCCCCACCACGACATCCCCCTCATGGTCGACCTCTACCAGACCGGTCGCCTGCTCCTCGACGAGCTGGTGACCCTGACCCGTCCGTTGACCGCGTTCGGGGAGGTCATCGACGAGATGCACGCCGGGAGGGTGGCCCGAGGGGTGCTCACCTTCGACTGAGCTTCGACCCTGGCCTAGGGTGTCGCCGATGAAGGGCATCCTCCTGGCCGGCGGGACCGGGTCGCGGCTGTTCCCGCTCACCCGGATCACGAACAAGCACCTCTTACCCATCTACGACCGTCCGATGATCCAGTGGTCCATCGAGGCCCTGGTGAAGGCCGGGATCAGCGAGATCATGCTGGTGACCGGCGGGACCCACGCCGGGGAGTTCCTGCGGCTCTTGGGCAACGGGCACGAGTTCGGCATCGACCGCCTCTCCTACGGGTACCAGGAGCGACCGGGGGGGATCGCCGAGGCCCTGGGGCTGGCCGAGCGGTTCGCCGATGGCGAGCCGGCCTTGGTCATGCTGGCCGACAACGTCGTGGGCGGCTCCATCCGGCCCATGGTGGAGGCGTTCTGCGCCGACCCGAGGGGGGCCCGCATCCTGCTCACCCCCGTGGAGGAGACCGAGCACTTGCGCCACCTGGGCGTCCCCGAGCTGGACGGCACGGGACGGGTGGTCCGCATCCTGGAGAAGCCCGAGGACCCGCCCTCGCGGTTCGGCGTGACCGGCATCTACTGCTACGACCCGTCGGTGTTCGAGGTCATCAAGACCCTCGAGCCGTCCGGTCGGGGCGAGCTGGAGATCACCGACGTGAACAACCACTACGTGGCGCAAGGCTCGATGGCCTACGACGTGCTCGAAGGCTTCTGGGGAGACGCCGGGGAGTCCATCGACGCCTACTACGCCGTGAACGACTACGTCCGGGCCGAAGGGGCCAACCGGGACTGAGCGCGCCGTCCGGTACGCCGGACTTCGCGCCGTCGGCCGTCAGGACGCCCCGCCACCTCCGGCCTCGCCGGCGCCCAGCGCTTCGGGTGCCGGGGCCCCGGACCCGACCTCGGCCTTGAGGGCGGCCAGCTCGGCGTCCACCTGGGACTGCTCGCCCACCTGGTCCAGCTCCTTTTGGATGTCGTCGTCCCCCCCGCCGACGTCTTCGAGCACGCCGGACTGGAGGAGCTCGTCGAGGGCGCCGGACCGGGCCTGCATGGTGGCGATCTTGTCCTGAGCCCGCTGGAGGGCGGCGCCGGAGTCCCCGATGGTCGAGGAGATCCCGGCCACGCTCTCGTTCACCGACGCCGACGCCTTGGCCGCCGTGTACTGCGCTTTCATGGTCTCCTTCTGGGTCCGGAAGGCGTTCACCCGGTTCTGGAGGGCGGTGAGCGTGGCGGTCAGCTTCTCCTCCTGCTCGGCCAGCTGTTGGTGCTGGGGCTCCATGGCGTCGACCTGGGCCTGGGCCGCGGCCTTGCGTGACAGCGCCTCCTTGGCCAGGTCCTCGCGCCCGGCGGTGATGGCGGCCTTGGCCTGGTCCTGGAGGTGGTCGACCGAGTGCTGGAGCTGGGTCTCTTGGAGCTCGAGCTGCTTCTTCGAGGCCGCGATGTCCACGAGGGCCCGCCGGACCTGCGTGATCTGCTCGAGCATCTTCTCGTAGGAGAGATCGAGCATCTCGTTGGGGTTCTCGGCCTTGTCGAGCGCCGTGTTGGCCTTGGCCTCCACGATCTGGTGGGCTCGCTGGAAGAGTCCCATGGTGATGTCCTCCTATGGTCGGGGGCCGGCTTTGCCCTCACTGTAGAGGAGAGCCGGCGCGGCCATCAGGGCGCGTCGACCGCTTCTGGCACTCCCGGGACCGCCGGTCGGATCGACCACCGGGCGAGGGCCCGGCGCACCGAAGCGGTGACGCCCGGTCCGTCGAGGCCCAGCGCCGCCAGGATGTCGTCGACCTCGCCCTGGGCGATGTACTCACGCCCGATGCCCAGGATGGTCACCGGTGGCGTCTCCCGCCCGACCTCCTGGGCCACGCGGTCCACGGCGTCGGCCAGGAAGGTCCCGGCGCCGCCCACCCGTACCCCGTCCTCGGCGGTCACCACCAGGCGGTGCCCGGCGGCGTCGGCCAGCATGTCGGGATCGGGTGGGCTCACCACCCGGACGTCCCACACCGTGGCCTCCACGCCGTCGGCGGCCAGGGCCTCGGCCGCTTCCTCGCAGGCGGCCACCAGCTTGCCCACGCCCAGCAGGCACACCGAGCCGTCCCCGGTCCGCACCTTACGGGCCTCCAGTCCCCGTCCCACCTGGTCGGGGGGCACGTGGCGGGGTGCGGTCTTCGGGAAGCGGATCGACGTCGGACCGGGCAGGTCGAGGGCCGTGGTCACCATGACCTCGAGATCCTCGGCCGAGGACGGGGCGAACACCGTCATCCCCGGGATCGACAGGGTGAGGGCCAGGTCCAGCACGCCATGGTGGCTCGGACCGTTGTCCCCGGTGATCCCGGCCCGGTCCAGCACGAACAGCACCGGAAGCCGGTGCAGGCCCACGTCGAGGTTGGCCTGGTCGAAGGCCCGACAGAAGAAGGTGGAGTACACGGCCACCACCGGGTGGAGCCCGCCCATGGCCATGCCGGCGGCCGCCGTGACCTCGTGCTGCTCGGCAATCCCCACGTCGAAGCAGCGGTCCGGGAACCGGCTCTGGAACGCCAGCAGCCCGGTCGGTCCGGGCATGGCCGCGGTCAGGGCCACCACGTCCGAGCGGGTCTCGGCGGCGCGCAGGAGGGCCCGGGTGAAGGCCTCGGTGTAGGTGGCTGCGGCCGGGACCGCCCCGCCGTCCCGGTCCGGCGCCGGAGGCCGCTCGGGGACCACCGCCGACCGGCGGCGCGCCCCCACGTCGTGGAGACGCTGGACCTCGTCGTCCTCGGCCGGTCCGTATCCCCGGCCCTTCTGGGTGAGCACGTGGACCACGATCGGGCCGTCCCAGGCGGCGGCGTGGGTGAACGCCTGCTCCATCTGCCCGAAGTCGTGGCCGTCGATCGGTCCGGCGTAGCGAACCCCGAGCGCCTCGAAGAACGTGTGCGGCGACACGACTTCCCGCAGCGCGCTGGTGAGGCCGTGGACGCCCGAGTACGCCATCTCCCCGACGCCGGGGATGTCGCGGAGCAGGGACCGCAGCCGCTCACGGGTCTGGACGTAGCCGGGGTTCAGCCGGATGGAGGTCATGCTGCGCGAGAGTTGCGAGACGGTCGGTGCGTAGGAGCGGCCGTTGTCGTTGAGGATCACCACCACCCGACGGCCGGAGTGACCGAGGTTGTTCAACGCCTCGTAGGCCATGCCCCCGGTGAGGGCGCCGTCGCCGATCACCGCCACCACCCGCCGGTCGCCTCCCCGACCGAACGCCTCGCCTTCGAGCTCGAAAGCCGTGGCCAGCCCGTGGGCGTAGGAGAGGACGGTCGACGCGTGGCTGTTCTCGATCCAGTCGTGCTCGGACTCGGCCCGGTTCGGGTACCCCGACAGCCCTCCCTCCTGGCGGAGCTGACGGAACCCGTAGCGCCGGCCGGTCACCAGCTTGTGCACGTAGGCCTGGTGCCCGGTGTCCCACAGGATGGCGTCGCGCGGGGAGTGGAACACCCGGTGGAGCGACAGGGTCAGCTCCACCACCCCGAGGTTCGACCCGAGGTGCCCGCCGGTGGTGGTGACGGTCTCGACGATGAAGGCCCGGATCTCCGCCGCCAGCTCGGTCAGCTGGGCGCGGCTCAGGGGTCGCAGGTCGTCGGGGGTCTCGATGCGGGGCAGGATCATGGCGCAGGCGGCGGCGAGGTGCCGATGGGGGCGAATCTACCGCGGGAGCGCGCCGGCGCCAGGGCGGTCCCGTCGCAGGAAGGAGGCGACGACCACCGACAGGGCCAGGGCGGCCAGGAGCTGGAGGCCCCGGGCCGCGCCCCACGTGTCCGACACCCAGCCAACCACCGGTGCCCCGGCGACCCACCCCACGTAGCCGGCGGCGGTGAAGGCGCCCACGGCGCTGGTGGCCCGGGTGGCCTGGCGCGTCGCCTGGCTCATGACCAGGGGCCAGAACAGGGAGGCCCCGGCGGCGCCGACGGCCAACCCTGCGGCGGCGGCCACGGCCACCGGTGAGAGCGACTCGACCAGGATGCCCCCGGTGGCCAGCAGCCCACCGAGCACCAGGGCCCACCGGGCCGAGAGCCGCCCGAGGAGTGGGCCTCCCGCCCCCCGGGTGGTGGCCGCCACCGCCTGGCCCACCACGTAGGCTCCGGCACCGAGCAGAATGCCCGAAGCCAGGTGGGTTCGCAGGTACAGGACCCCCCAGGTGTCCACGCCGCCCTCGGCGATCTCGGCCAGAGCGAACACGCCGAGGAACACCAGCAGACCGTCGGCCCGGAGCTGGGTCAGCGGACCGAGGCGCCCGGGCGGCGCGATCGCGGGGTCGCCGGGCCCTGGATCCGCCAGCGGAGCGGGCGCTCGGGCCCCTGGCGGCTCGGGGGACTGGGTCCGGTGGGCCCACAGGGCCACCCCGGCGACCGACGCGGCCAGGACGGGCCAGAGCCACCGCCAGGACGCGCCGAGCCCGATGACCACCCCGGCCAGGGCGGCCCCGGTCAGGGCCCCGGTGTTGAACAGGGAGTGGAAGCGGACCAGGGCCCCGGGCCGGCCGGCCAGCCGGCGCGAGGCGGCGGCGTTCATGGCGGCGTCGACGCACCCCCCGGCGGCCTCGGCGGCACAGAAGCACACGGCGAACACCGGCCAGGGTCGAGCGACCCCGGCGCCCACCAGCAGCACCGCCCACACGGCGAGCGAACCGGCCAGCATCGGGCCGGTCCCCCAGCGCTCACCCCGGTGGCTCACGACCGCCCCGGTGGCCCCGGCCACGGCGATGGCCACGGCCAGGAGCAGTCCCAGCACCCCGTCGGAGAGGTGGAAGCTCCGCTGGACGTCGGCGATGGAGACGGCCCAGCTCCCCCAGAACATCCCGAGCACCACGAAGGCCGCGGCCACCGGGCCCCGGGTGGCCGAGGGGGGACCGTGCTCGGGATCTCCGAGGGTCCGGGAGCCGGCGGGCCCCGGGCGTGCGGTCACGACGGCGCCGTCTTGGGGATCAGGTCGGATCGCCGGTGGGGCCGACGCTCTTGGCCAGGAACGCCGAGCGGTCGACGACCACGCGGGTGAGCCGACCGGCCCCCACCAGCCCGGCGCCGGCCTCCGAGCGGAGCCGGACCGACACGGTGAACACCAGGCGCCGACCTTCCACCCGCTCGAGGACCGCTTCGGCCACCACCGTGCCGCCGACGGCCACCGGGGCCAGGTGGTCGAAGCGGATCCGCGAGGCCACGCTGGTGCGCTCGGGGGCCAGGCGCCCGTCCAGGGCCCGGCAGCTGGCCTCCTCGCACAGCGCGATGAGGCGCGGGGTCCCGAGCACCGGTACGTCCCCGGAGCTGAGGGCGACGGCGGTGTCTTCGTGGGCCACCCGCAGCTCGGCCCTCCCCGAGCAGCCCGGCACCGGGCCACGACCGGCGGCGGCCGGGGAGCGGGACGTGACGCGGGGCATGACGATTACGATACCGCCGTGCCGTCGCAACGCCCGCCAGACCAGGCACCCGCCGGCGGCGCCCCGCTGATCGAGGGAGACGTCCTGGAGCGGGTGCTGTCGGCGGCCCTGGTGCCCGGGGCCGAGATGGCCGAGGTCTTCTGCGAGGACCGCCAGACCTCGGGGGTCGTGCTCGACGACGGGCGGATCGAGGAGCTGTCCTCCGGGCGCGAGCGCGGCGCGGGCATCCGGGTGGTGGTGGGGGAGACCACCGGCTTCGCCCACACCGCCGACCTCTCCGAGCGCGGGCTGCTGGAAGCGGTCGAGGCGGCGGCGTCGGTCGCCCGGGAGGGCGGGGCGCGAGTGCGGGTGGCGCCGCTCGAGGCGCGACGGGCGGCCTCTCACCGCTCCGACGTGCTGCCCTCGGACGTGGCCAAGCCGGTCAAGCTGGAGCTGCTCACCCGGGCTGACGATGCGGCGCGCTCGACCGGAGCGGCGGTCTCGCAGGTCCAGGCCGCCTACGGGGACTCGCGCCGACGGATCCTGGTAGCCCGGTCCGACGGGGTCCACGCCGAGGACGACCAGGTCCGGACCCGTTTCAACGTGGTGTGCGTGGCCGCGGGTGACACCGGGATGCAGACCGGGTACGAGAGCGTGGCCCGCACCGTCGGGTTCGAGGTCTTCGAGGAGTCTGACGTGGCCGAGCTGGCCCGGGTCGCCGCGGCCCGGGCGCTGTCGAAGCTCTCGGCCCGCCCTGCGCCCTCGGGCGAGCTCCCGGTGGTCCTGGCCGGGGGGAGCGGCGGCATCCTGTTCCACGAGGCCTGCGGACACGGGCTCGAGGCCGACCACATCGTGAAGGACGCGTCGGTGTACGTGGGTCGTGTCGGCGAGATGGTGGCCAGCCCCCTGGTCACCCTGGTCGACGACGGCACCGTCGCCGGGGAGTGGGGGAACTTCGCCATCGACGACGAGGGCCGCCCGGCCGGTCGCAACGTCCTCATCGACCACGGCGTCCTCACCGACTACCTGTGGGACTGGCTGCGGGCCCGCAAGGAGGGTCGGGCCTCGTCGGGGAACGGCCGCCGCCAGAGCTACCAGCACCTCCCGATGGTCCGCATGACGAACACCTTCCTCCTGGCCGGCGAAGAGGACCCCGACGAGATCGTCGCCCAGACGCCCCATGGGGTGTACGTGGCCAAGCTCGGCGGGGGACAGGTGAACACGGCGACCGGGGACTTCGTCTTCGGCACGACGGAGGCCTACCTGATCGAGGGCGGTCGGATCACCGAGCCCCTCCGTGACGCCAACCTCATCGGCAACGGCCCCGAGGTCCTCCGGCGCATCGACGCCGTGGGCACCGACTTCGCCATGACGCCGGGGACCTGCGGGAAGGACGGCCAGAGCGTCCCGGTGGGGTGCGGGCAAGCCACGTTGCGGGTCACCGGGGTGACCGTCGGCGGGACGGCGGCGTGAGCGAGCTGCTCTCGCTGGCCGAATCGGTGGTGGACCGGGCCGCCCCGGGGGAGTCGGTCGAGGTGTACGTGGCCCGGGGCCACGAGACCGAGATTCGGGCGTTCGACGGGGGGATCGAGTCCCTGGCGTCGGCCACGTCGGCTGGGATCGGGATCCGGGTGCTCCTGGAGGGCGGCGGGGAGGGTGCTGCGGGTCGCGCCGGGGGTCCCGCCGGGGGCGCGGCCCAGGTCGGGAACCGGGTCGGGTTCGCCTGGGCCGGGTCCCTCGACCCCGAGGTCGTCGAGGCCACCTTGGCCGACGCCCGTGACAACGCCGCGTACGCCACCCCCGATCCGGCCGCCGTCCTGGCGGTCCCCGACGGAGTGCCCCCGGCCCACCTGGACCTGTGGGACCCGTCCCTGGCGGCGACCCCGACCCAGGCCAAGGTGGAGCTGGCGCTGGCCCTGGAGCGCCAGGTGCGCTCGGCCGACCCCCGCATCCGCCAGGTCGACTCGGCCGACTACGGGGACGCCGGCACCGAGGTGGCCATCGCTTCGACGACCGGCGTCCGGGCCACGACCCGGCGCACGTCGGTCTACGTGTCGGTGTCGGCCATCGCCGGGGAGGGCACCGACACCCAGACCGGGAGTGGATTCAGTGTCGGCCGGACGATCGGGGACCTCGACCCCGACCGAGCGGCCGCCGACGCCGTGGAGCGGGCGGTCCGGATGCTCGGAGCCGGCAAGGCCCGCTCGGGGCGCACCACGGTGGTGTTCGACCCGCGGGTGGTCTCCACCATCTTGTCGGTGGTGTCGAGCGCGTTCTCGGGAGAGGCGGTGGTGAAGGGCCGGTCGTGGTGTGCGGGGCGCGTGGGGGAGTTGGTGGCGGCCCCCGGCATCGACCTGGTCGACGACCCCACCGATCCACGGGCCTATGGCGCGGCCACCGTCGACGCCGAGGGCCTGGCCTGCCGGCGGAACGTCCTGGTGGCCGACGGAGTGCTCCAAGGCTTCCTGTTCGACACGGTGTCGGCCCGACGGGCGGGAAAGGCGGCCACCGGTTCGGCGGTCCGCGGCGGGTTCTCGGGAACCCCGGGCGCCGGGTGTCGGGCCCTGCTCCTGCAACCCGGCACGAAGGGTCCGGCCGAGATCCTCGCCGAGGTGGGTGACGGCCTCTACGTCCAGTCGGTCACCGGCGTGCACTCGGGGGTGAACCCGGTGAGCGGCGACTTCTCGGTCGGAGCCGAGGGTCTGGTCATCCGGGGCGGGGCGCTGGCCGAGCCGGTCCGGGAGGTGACGGTGGCCTCGACCCTCCAGCGGATGCTGGCGTCCGTCCTCCACGTCGGTTCGGATGTGGAGTGGCTGCCCGGCATCGCCGCCGGCCAGACCCTCGCCGTGGCCGATCTCCAGCTCAGCGGGACCTGAGTGGGGGCGCTCAGGCCGGAGCCGGGTGATTGAGGGCGGTCAGGCCGGGGCCGGGTGATTGGGGCCGCTCAGGCCGGAGCCGGGGACTTGGCCCCGGTTCCCGAGGACTCGCCGGCGCCCTTCCCCCCGCCCGAGCCGCGGCCGGATCCCCCGGCCGGCGAAGCACCGGACCGGGGGGAGCCCGTCGAGGACTCCCGGTGATCGCGGGCCGGGGTCGTAGGACGGTCCGTGGACTTGGCTTCGGTCCCGGCGCCTTTCGTGTCGCTGCCGGCCGATCCCGTGCCGGCGCCGGTCGTCGTGGATCCGTCGGTCGCCTTGGACCCGTCGGCCGCCTTCCCATCTCGGTCGGCCGGTGCGTCACCGGCTCCGCGGTCCTTCCCACTGGAGCCCTTCGGCCCTGTGGTCCTGCTGTCGGTCTTGTAGAAGCCGCTCCCCTTGAGCACGATCCCCACCGGGGAGAAGACCTTGCGGAGTGCGCCCCCGCACTCCGGGCAGGTGGTCAGCGGTTCGTCACTGAACGACTGGACCACGTCGAACCGGTGGCCGCATTCGGTGCATGCGTACTCGTAGGTGGGCATCTGATCTCCTTGGCGCGGCACGTGCGGGCACCGTGTTAGCACTCTCCATCCTAGAGTGCCAATCATAACGGCACGGCCGGGGGCCACCCCCATCACCCGATCGCGGGCGGGCGTCGCTGATCGCCACCGGGCGCCCCGCACCACTGCCAGTGCACTTCTGGCGCTGACACCCTCCGCCACCCTGCGCCGGGTTCCGCCACTCTCCGCCGACGTGCCCCGTTACCGCGGGTGCTCCCTGGGCGGGGAGTGCCGGGGGGCCTAGACTTGCCGGGTGGCCGAACGGAACCTTGCCCACTTGGATCCCCTGGGAAGTGCCCGCATGGTGGACGTCACGCCCAGGGAACCCACCCACCGCCGGGCACTGGCCCGCTGCCGGGTGACCATGTTGCCCGAGACCACGACCAAGGTTGCGAACAACGCCATCATGAAGGGCGATGTGCTGGCAGCCGCCCGGATCGCCGGCATCCAGGCAGCGAAGCGCACCGCCGACCTGATCCCGATGTGCCACCCGGTGCTGGTGGGATCGGTGGCGGTGAACTTCTCCATCGGGGACGACTTCGTAGAGGTCGAAGCCCAAGTGGAGACCGTCGACCGGACCGGGGTGGAGATGGAGGCCATGACGGCGTGCACGGTGGCAGCCCTCACCGTCTACGACATGTGCAAGTCGGCTGACCGGACCATGACCGTTCGGCAAGTAGCCCTATGGGAGAAGTCGGGAGGTCGGTCCGGCCCCTGGCGCCGTACCGAGCTGGACGGGTCCTGAAGACCGCGCGTCGACCTGCGTGACGTCCACTGACGCAGGTCGCATCCACGTCCTCCCAGGCGCGGCCCCGCCTGGGAGCCTCAGTGACGCCTGCGGCCAGAGCGGGCGAAGAAGTCCGGCGTGATCACCGGCACCGCCGACTCGCTCTGGGGCATGGCCCCCGGCGGTGGGGGCGGGGGTGTCGCGCTCCCACCGAGGGCGTCACTGCCCGAGAAGTCCGACGGGGAGAACCCCGAGGGCGGAGGTGGTGGTGCCGACGTCGTACCCGGGTCACCGGTCGAGCCGAACCCCGGGGGGGGCGGGGGTGGAGGTGAGCTCTCGCCCGGGCCAAACCCCGGAGGCGGCGGGGGTGCCGCGCTCCCACCGAGGGCGTCACTGCCCGAGAAGTCCGACGGGGAGAACCCCGAGGGCGGAGGTGGTGGTGCCGACGTCGCACCCGGGCCACCGGCCGGGCCGAACCCCGGAGGCGGCGGGGGTGGTGCTGGCGAACTCTCGGCTGGGCCGAACCCCGGAGGCGGCGGGGGTGGTGAGCCCGATGGGGCGCTTGCCCCGACGGGTGCATCCTCGCCGCCGAAGTCCGATGCCGAAAAGCCCGACGGCGGTGCCGGGGCAGGAAGGTCCCCGAACTCGCCGGCTAGGAGCTCGTCGACCGGGTTGCGCTGAAGTGCCGAAGGCGGAGGGGGAGGTGGTGCCGACGTCGTACCCGGGCCACCGGTCGGGCCGAATCCCGGCGGGGGTGGGGGTGGTGACGGCGGGGTGGGAGAGCTTCCGGTCGGGCCGAACCCCGGCGGGGGTGGGGGTGGTGACGGCGGGGTGGGAGAGCTTCCGGTCGGGCCGAACCCCGGTGGGGGCGGGGGAAGGGTGACACCGGGGGGCGGTGGTGGTGGGGGAAGGGTGACACCGGGGGGCGGGGAAGCCACGGATCCGGCGACCGGCTCTGACTCTTCCATGAGGGGTGGCACGTAGAAGAGCGGCTCGGGTGCGGTCTCAGCCCCGACTTCGGCTCTCGGGCTGGGCGCCAGTTTCGCCCCGGGCGGTGGTGGAGGGGGCGGAGGGAGCGGAGCCCCGGATGGAGGCGGCGGAGGCAGGGTCGCAGCTCCGGTGAGCACGTCCACGGCGCTCGGCTGACTTTCGCCCACCGGGCCGAAGCCCGGGGGGGGCGGTGGGGGCGCAGCCGCCGGCGCTGCTGGGGTGCCGGGGAGAGTCAGCGGATTCGGTGGGGGTGGCGGGGGTCCGGTGATCGCCGGAGGTGCCGGAGCCAAAGCACTCACCGATCCAGATGAGAGCTCGCCCTGCATCCGGTCCACCGTCCGGGCCAGCTCGGCCTGAGCCTGCTCGACCCGTCCCAGGCGTTCGAGCACTTCTTCCCACAGGCGTGCCGACGAGAGAGCCACGGAGCGTACGAGATCAGAGGTATCGCTGGACCCGAACGGACCTGATGGATCGTTCATGCTCATTCCCGTATTCCCTCCCCACGAGCCACTGGTGCTTCGGGCACCAACCCTGTCGCTCCGAACAACTTGTCGCGTTGAACGCGCCGTCGCGCCGCCGGCCGCCGACGAGCGCCCGATCGGGGCGATCTCGTGACCGGGTGCAGCGTAGTGGAGATTGCAGAAGAAATCGAGGCTCGGAGGGGCCGGCATGCCGCATCTTCAGATTTTCGGAAAATTTTTGGGAAATTCGGGTGACTTGGGAGTAGGATTGCCCTGCGGGCCACCGGGTTCGCCGATAGCAATTGCCTAATACGGATATGCGTCCGAGAGGGGGAAGTATGAGTACCAACAAGACGGTTGCGCGCCTCCGCGCGCTCCGGGAAGCGATGGGCCGAACAGGTGACGGGAGCGAGGAAGGCGCAGAGGCAGGGTTCACCCTCATCGAGCTGATGGTGGTGCTGCTGATCATGGCCATCCTGCTCGCCATCGCCATCCCCACGTTCCTCGGGGTGACGGCAGGTGCCAAGAAGACGGCCACCCAGTCCGACCTGACCACCGCGTCGACGTCGGCGACGGCCATCTTCTCCAAGACACAAACATTCCCGACGACAATCTTTTCGACACTTCACAAGACACAAACCACGATCACGTTCGTGAAGGGAACAGCAGCCCCGACACCGGGGAAGAACGTGGTGTCCGTCGACCGAGTGACAAAGTACTTGGTCATCCTTTCCGCCGACGACAGCGCGGGGTGTTGGGCGGTAGTGATGAACAACAGTTCGGGCACACTCCACACCAAGACAGCCACAGGCGGCTCCACCCTGGGGGCCGGTAATCACTACTACGGCTGGAAGAACACGTCGACGGCCGCGACAGCTCCCGGGACAGTCGCGAAATGCAAGGCGAATGCAGTTGGCGCGGACACCAAATTGGTAGCGGCGACACACACAAACTTCAAGACAGTCAAGACAGTTACATAGTCGTCTGTGACTGAGGCCAGGTACCACCCGGCCGGGAGGAGATCCGGCCAGTGGTACCCAGATTGCGACGCGAGGGAACCCCGCTCCGGCGGGGTTCCCTCGCGTCTGCGGCGCGGATTTCTGACTGCTTGCCTTAGGGGCAGACGGACGATTTCCCTCAAGTTGTTGAAGTGAGACGGTGGTCCCCCGCCTGAGACCTGCCAGCCGGTAGGGATCGGGCACGACCAAGCACCCATAGGAAGGGGACTACCGTGAACAAGAAGGTAGCTGTTGTGCGCGGCGCAGAGGCGGAGGAGGTGGCCAAGCTCGCCGCCATGCCCCTCGAACAGACAGGCGCGGTGGCCGCGACGTGGCCAGCGCGATCAAAGAGGGCCTGCTGGCGTTCGCGGTGGCGTCCGAGCTCGTCGTGATGCACCAGTGATGGAGGCCGAGTTCACCGAGCCTGTGGGCGTGAAGCACGCCAAGTTCACAGCTGCCGACCCCATCGGGAACTGACACGGGGCGACCCAAGGGCTCGGTCGTCCTGGGCGGCCGCCAGTTGAGGGCGCGGTAGCGGCGGGCCGGGTGACCGAGGGCACCGAGGTCGAGCTCACAACCTGGAAGGAATTCAGCTCGGCTGACCTGCCGACCAACCTCGTGGCCGAGCGCATGCTCGTTGGCGTGGCGACGCGCTTCCACCAATAGGTGGCAGCGCCCTTCGGTGACGACCTCGAGCAGCGCGCAAAGGGCCTCTCCGAGTCGGCCATCTCCAGGCGCTTCGTGAAGGCGACCGAGTTGTCGTCCGTCACGTAATTCCCTGGCGCTGCCGTCACGCAATTCCCTCGTCCGGCGTGCGCGTCATGTCTACTCCAGGGTGCCTCCCCTCTGCCGGGCGGTCGCTGGCGGGACCTTGCTGGGCAGGTGAGCCGGTCGGGTCCGTCGGGCGGAATCGGCGCCCGTCATGATGTGGACCGAGCTGTCTGGGACCCGACGACGCTCCGCAGGTCGGTGGCGAGGGCGGTAGCACTGAATCGCCCAAGACCGCGGGCGACGACGACGCTGCGGGTGCCACGCCGCAGGCGGACCTCGAAGTCCCGGCTGGAATCGTCACCGGCGGTTTCGGCGCGCTCAACTTCGACGCTGAGCTCGACGCGCGTTGGCCTGGTCCGGTGGGCCGGCGAGCAGTAGATCGGCGGGCGGCCGACCTTTCCTGCCCGGAGGGGCACGGGGTTCTCACAGCCCTCTGCCGCACAGGTGCGCCCGCTCACCGCTGAGCCGCCTTGGCCGTCGCCCCGGGTCGCTTGTTCGGGCGGTAGGACTTGCCGTCCATGTGGACGTGGTGGGCGCAATTGACGATGCGGTCGAGGATCGATTCGGCGACGACGGGGTTGGGGAACAGCGAGTACCAGTCTTGGGCCTGTCGGTTGGCCGTGAAGATCGAGGCCTTGCCCACCCGGTCCGTCACCAGCTCATAGAGGTCATCGGCCTGGGCCAAGGTGAGATCGCGCATGGCGAAGTCGTCAAAGATCAGCACGGCTGGCTTGGCCCAGTGCTTGAGGCGGGTCTCGAAGCTCCGGTCGGCATGACCGCCGGCCAGGTCGGCCAGCAGCCGGGAGGTCTTGGTGAACATCACCGAGTACCCGCGCCGACAGGCCAGGTGTCCGAGTGCCTGGGCGACCATGGATTTGCCGACGCCGACGGGCCCGTGGAGGATCACCGACTCCCCGGCCTCGACGAAGCGCAGGCTCCCAAGGTCGCGTATCTGGGCTGCGGGGACCTTCGGGTTGAAAGGGAAGTCGAAGTCCTCAAGCGTGCAGAGCTGCTCGAAGTGCGCGGCGCGCACCCGGCGCTCGAGCCCGGTGGCATCCCTCCTCGACGCCTCGTCCTCACAGAGCGACTGGAGCAGCTCGACGTGCCCGAGCTCGCCGGCGGCGGCCTGTGCGAGGCGCACCTCCAAGGTGTCGAGCATGCCGAAGAGCTTGAGCGAGCGCAGCGAGTCCTCCAGGTGGTGGGCCTTCATCGCGCCACCTCTCCGGCCTCGAAGAGCGCCTCAGGCCCGTGCAGGTGGGCGGGAGCCGAAGGGACGCGCTGGGTGTCATCCTCGCTTGCCTCGGTGCCGGCAGCCAGGATGCCCTTGATGGTCTTGTAGGACGGGTCCCCGGCGACGAGGGCCTTGCGGCAGGCGGCATTGAGGCGCTCGGGGGTGGCCTTGTCGGCCAACCCGATCACCCCTTGGGCCTGGCGGAGGCGATACAGGGCGTTGACCTGCATCAATTGGTCGACCACGGCGGCAACCGACTCGCCCAGCTCGATCCCCCGGCGCCGGCACCACTGGGGGGTGCGCATCATGAAGGCGACCTTCTCGGGCGGGTAGTGGTCGTAGTTAGTCTGCTTGCCACGCTCAAGGCGGACGTGGGTGGCCACGAGGTGCTGGTCGGAGTAGATCTCAACGAGGCGGTCGCGCTCTTTGACGTCGAGGGTCTTGCCGATCAGCTGCCAGGGGACCGAGTAGAGGGTCTTGTTGACCTTCACGTGGATGTCGGGGCCGACCTTGGGGTGCCACCACCGGGCCAGCTCGAAGGCACCGGGGGGCAGCGGAAGAAGGCAGCTGCGCTCCTCAGCCTCGAAGAGCGCGCTGGGCGAGAGGCCCTCGATGCCGCGGTGCGAGCGCGCGTTGGCGACGGCGTGGCACCAGCGGACAGCGTCGTCTTGCATGCCGAGCAGGGCAGCGAATTCGGTCTGTCGGCCGGCGAAGAACGAGTCGCGCACGTAGGGCACCGGGCGCTCGACCCTTGCCTTGTCACGCGGCTTGCGCACCCGTGCGGGATCGACCAGGCACCCATAGTGGGCCGCCAGCTCGCCGAAGGCCCGGTTGATGACCGGGTCGTAGAGATCTGGTTTGACCACCCCGGTACGCAGGTTGTCGGGAACCACCCGGCGGGGCACGCCCCCGAAGAACTCGAAGGCACGCACATGGCATTCGACCCAGGCGGCCATGTCCATGGTCACCACCGGCCGGACGAACATGAGGCGAGAGAAGGACAGCACCATGATGAAGGCCCAGATCCGACGGACCCGGCCGGTCACCGGGTCGCTCCAGCGCCCGAGGAGGCCGTAGTCGACCTGGGCCTCGTCACCTGGCGGCGGGGTCTCACGCAGCACGGTGACTGCTGAGCGGGCGACGTCCTCTTCGAAGTTGGACGCGATGTAGCGGCGCAGCGAGGACTCCGAGGCGCCGAGGCCGTGGTCGTCGCGCAGGCGCTGGTGGATGGTGCTCACGTGCACCTGGCCGAGCCACGCCTCGATCTGCTCGTGGTGAATGGCGATGTCGGGCCAGGTGCTCTGGCGGACCGACCGGTCGACCAGGTGGGGGAACCAGCCCTCCACCAGTGCCGCCCAGGCCTCGGGCCCGAGGGGTGGCCCGCCAGGGGACATCCCAGCCTCCTTGGCCGGGCCGGTGTACTTGCGGACGGTCTTCGGGTCGATCCGC